>JAISQX010000144.1 GCA_031273965.1 Clostridiales bacterium | reverse complement strand
TTCTGTACCTGGTCCGGGGGAGTGGTGAAATTTGCGTGGCCCTCAACCTTCACCTGATAGGTTTTAGGTATTTCGTTCCGCGGGTGAGTGAGATAATTGACCAACGCCCCGTCCGTTGTGAGTATCAAAAGCCCTTCGGAATCATAATCGAGTCTTCCGACCGACACGAGCCTTTCTTTTTTATCTATGTAATCAAAGATTGTCTTTCTGCCCTTTTCGTCGCTTTTGGTGCATATGCAACCCTTCGGCTTATTAAACAGCAGATATACGTTTTTTGTCGGAAGCGCAAGCTTAACGCCGTCATACGATACGGAGTCATTATTTAAGTTTATATCCTGTCCTATTTTTGCGGGCTTCCCGTTTACTTTTATCCGCCCTTCCTCTATCAGTTTGTCGCAAGCGCGTCTGGAGGCAACGCCGCAATCGGCAATATATTTATTGATACGCATAAATCTTTCCTAATTATCGGATGTTAAACTTTTCGGGGCGTGTTCACGCAAATTGAAAAAACGGATTTTAGGCAATTTCTGCGCAAGACGGCATTTCTTCTCGCCATAGCAACGCCGCGGATAGAAAAAATAACGCGTCTCGGAGGACAAAAATTGACAAACTACGCCTTTTATATTTATTCGAACTCGCTCTAATCAAATAATTCTTTGAAGTAATCTAACATACCTTTTTCTTTTACACTATCAATAGTATACAGTTTTTCCTCAAAAAGCAAGCGATTATCTATACTGATTTCAATTTTTCCCGCAATTTCTCCGGTTTTTACTGGCGCTTTGAGTTTTTTTGTCTCGATTTTGCAGGTTGCCTTTTCACCGTTTCTCAAAGGATAATAAAAATCCCGCGGAGCCGCCTTCACAGAATTTTTCGTTCCGTCCGAAACGGGTACCGACACACCGCCGTCCGCGGAGAGGATTTTTGTCAATTTAAAATTTTCGAAGGAGCGATTTAAAAGTCCTATGCTGTCATTCCACATATCGGGATGGTTTAATACGACGGCGACCACTTGCATTCCGTCGCGCTTCGCCGAGCTAACTAAGCAGCGCCCGGACACTTTCGTATACCCCGTCTTTACACCGTCCGCTCCATTGTACATGGACAGCATTTTATTTTTATTATGAAGATATCTGGCTCCGACCCCGCTTCCCGTATCCTTAACGGTATATTTTGCGGAGGAAACAATCTTTTTGAACGTCGGATTATTTAGGGCGTACGACGTGATAAGCGCAAGATCGTACGCGGAGGTATAGTGGTTTGGATGATGTAAGCCGTGCGGATTTGCAAATTGCGTATTGTACGCGCCCAAATCATTAGCTTTTTTATTCATTAATTCGGCAAATTTTTCCACGCTCCCCGCGCTTAACACCGCCAAAGCCGTCGCGCTGTCATTTCCGGACATGAGCATAAGACCGTAGAGCAAATCCTCCACCGTCATCTCCTCGTTTTCTTTGAGGTAGATTGATGAGCCCTCCACGCCAACGGCTTCACGCGGAATTTTTACTTTTTTTGTTATGTCATTTTTTTCTATGGCTATTATTGCCGTCATTATTTTTGTCGTACTCGCCATAGGAAGGCGGGCGTTTATATTTGAACCGTATAGCACGCGTTTTGTGCTTTGCTCCATAGCTATGTACGAAGACCCTCCGACGGCTAAAGCGCCGTCGGAGCACTTTATAAAACATATATTATAAAATACCGAACCGAAAAACGCCGCGATAAAAATAAGACATACCGTGATAGCGCTTAATCCTGATTTTTGTCTTTTTCTTTTTTGGTAAAAATAGCCGAAAATATACTTTTTGTCGCCTTGCTCCATTTGTCTTCCTCCTCTCCCGTCATTTTTATAAGACTGTGTCCGTCGTTTCCCACGATAAGAAACCCCAAAGGATTTATAGAAACCACCGACCCGCTTCCTCCCGCATGGGGATAATTCGAGCGGTTTTTGGAGCCGCTTTCACTGTCGTTGAACTCGCTCCCTCCGGCGATAAAGCCAAAAGTGACTCTGGATACCGGCACCACGTATTTAACGCCGATATTTATCGGCTTACCTATGACCGTATCGACGTCAATCATGCTTTTTAGATTTTCCATGGCTTGCGCCATAATATCGTTTATATTTGACTCCATACCTTTTCCCTCTTCTTTAAAGGCGCTTACGCATAAATACGCGGACTTTTATTTTTGTCAAAGCTCACGCGCGAATACGAAAACCCCGCGTCTTTTTTTATCCGCAATGCTTCGCCCTTACTGATAATAACAAATATAGTTTTACCGGAAAAAGATATTTTATTCCGACCGCTTATACAGCCTAAAATACAGTCGCATCAATTTAAATATAAACATATCAAAATATGTGTTTATCCTCGCTTTTCCGCAAGCCCCGTCCGCCGTAACGATGTTAAAAAACAAATCCGAGATATTAAAGCGCGCGCATAAAGCCCGTTTGTATCCCGATATTATGTTCATTATCAGCATATTGGCAAAATATAACGCGGTGAAATCCGCGTCGCCTAATAGAACGTCGAAACGGAAATCTTTTAAATCCAAGCTCCTTATAAGCCTTATTATGTCTATTTTCTTTTGATTTTTTTTGTTTTTGTTTATCCGCTTGCCTATATTTCTATCCGTGCGCCGCGCTTTTCGCGTTTTTTTATCTCCTTTCAAAGGATTCCTTCCGAATAAAAAAACGACAAACTCTCCCTCCTTTAAGCCGCCCTTTAAGATTATTTTCTTGTTTTTAAAAGGCAGCGTAACGTATAGGATAAATTTGCCGTTATCGAGTATATCAAAAAAAACCTCGACCTTTATGCGCACCGGAATAAATGCGAAAAATAAAACTGATAATAATACGATACCGACCGTAAGCATGTATTTATTATTATACCGGACGAAGTTTTTTATACCGTTAAATTGAATCGGGGCTTTTTATCGCGCCGGAATTATTTCTATCCAATAACCGTCGGGATCTTCTATAAAATATATGCCCATTTCCGGATTTTCGTAGCAAACGCAGCCCATGCTCTTGTGTTTCTTATATGCCTCGTCGTATTCGGCGCATTTTAATCCCATATGTATTTCATTATCGCCCAAATCATACCGACGGTCTCTGTCTTTTAGCCATGTCAACTCTAACAAAAAGTCCGAACAGCCGTCGCTCAAAAATACGATGATAAAGCTTCCGTCGGCGGCGTTTATGCGCCGAACCTCAAAAAAATCCAGGGCTTCGCCGTAAAAGCGCAGGCTCTTTTCCAAATCGAATATATTTCTATTTACATGGACAGATTTAAACTTCATATTATCGTCCCTTCTTTAAATTTTTTAATTATATAATACATATATTATAATATATGTTCTATTCCTTCTTTGTCCGAAAACTTATAAAGTATAATCTTTGCTCCCCTTACGGCGACCGGCTCCGATTCCGTGGCTTTTGCAAGCTCGCCGATAAGTTCTTTTGCGTTTGATTCGGAATTATTGAGAACGTTTATTTTTATTAATTCGCGGCTTTTAAGCGCGTCCTTTAGCGAAGTTAGCAGGTTTTGAGTCAGCCCGCCCTTGCCTATCTGAAATATTGTCCTGTCTTGCGCGGCTTTCGCCTCCAAAATTTTTCTTTGTCCCGATGTCAGCATACCTTTTCTCCTTTTGCTCCGTCAAGAAAATCTTCCTTGAGAGAAATTTTATATATTCCGCCGACTTTAAAACGTCCGCCGGCATATACTCTTATGTAGTTAGGCGAATATCCGAAAGCAAATCCCGTTCCGTCATCGGCGATATTCTCTATAAGCGTTTCGACCGTTTCGCCCAAAAAACTTTTTATATATTCTTTTTTTAGCCTTAGTTTAAGCTCCGTCAGCCTTTTTACGCGTTCTTTTATCATGCTGTCCGAAACTCTTTCCTTGAGTTCCGCGGCCCGCGTTCCGTTTCGCGCCGAATAAGGAAACACATGTATATCCGAAAAGCCAGTCATTTCCGCAAATTTTAACGTGCTTGAGAACGCCTCTTCGCTCTCCGTCGGGAAGCCGACGATTATATCTGTGGTTATAGCCGCCCTTGCAAAATACTTTCGGATGAGTGTGACTCTCTCAAAAAAATATTGCGCGTCATACCTCCTATTCATGTCTTTTAGTACGCCGTCGTCCCCGCTTTGAAGCGAGAGATGAAAATGCGGACAAAAATTTTTTAAGCTTCTTAAGGCGCATAAAAATTCGTCGTCAACGACATTGGCTTCAAGCGATCCCAACCTCAATCTGACGTCGGGCGTTTTTTCTCTTATTTGATTCAACAAAGCCGTCAACGAAGTCCCCGTATCTTTTCCGTAAGCGCTTAAATTTATACCTATCAACACAACCTCGCCGAGCGTTACCGATGCTATCTCGTCAATTACGTCGCCCGCTTCCCTCGAACGGCTTGAGCCGCGCAGATACGGAATTATACAATACGAACAAAAGTTGTCGCAACCGTCCTGTATTTTTATAAATTGCCGCGTGCGGTCGGTGGAAGCGTATTCGGTCTTTTCGTATACCGTATGATTCGCCCGGTCGCGCGCGTCGGCGCTGCCGTACGATTTGACGCTTTGAAACTCCGCGACATCCGCGTCGCCAAGTCCGTCGATTATTTCCGAAATCTTTGCTTTTTCAAAGGAACCGACGACGTAATGCACGCCTTTTTCGGCGAAAGCCCCGACATTGTTTTGCGACGCGCATCCCATAACGATAATCTTTGCGTCTTTATTGCGTTTATAAGCTTTTGTAACAAACTGTCGCGATTTTCTCTCCGCCTCGTTCGTCACCGCGCAGGTGTTCAATATGTAAACGTCCGCATAACACATTTCGCCGCTTACCGTATGTCCTTTTTTGGTAAGCGCCGTATTTAACGCCTGCAACTCGTATTGGTTGACCTTACAGCCTAAATTGACAAGAGAAATGTGCATATATACCGACACCTTTAAAAAAACAGCCGAACGCTCGACGCATTTTTTTGCGGATTACTTTTGAGGCTGCGGAATAATTAATTTGAGATTTTTGCGAGCGGACTTTTGAGATAAATTTTGACCTTTTTGTGCCTTAGGGCGTAGCGGAGCTACGTTAAAAGGCGCAAAAGACAGATTTAACCAAAATGCTGCCGCAAAAAATAAAGCTACAAGGTTGCGGTTAATTATTCCGCAGCCTCTTTGATATCTTACTTCATAAAAGCCGTTCGTCGTCGGCTTTGGAGTATAATACCCGCTTGACGCGCTTTCATTCGCGATAAAGATTGTATGCCTCGCGTATTATCGCGGCGACGGCTATCCCCGCCGTTTCGCATCTCAATATTCTTTTCCCCAACGTTACGGGCGTTATGCCCGTTTTTTTTGCATACTCGTATTCATCGTCGCAAAAACCGCCTTCGGCGCCGATAATAAAGGAAGCCGAGAAGTCGGCGGTTTTGAAATCGTCTTTTAAAGACAATATCCGAGTAGTTCTTTCATTTTCGTAAGCCATTATTTTCAATGCCGATTGTCCCGCTATGTCTATGGCTTCTCCGAAGCTCATAGGCCTTTCTATCCGCATAAGTCTGCCGCCGCCGCACTGCCTCGCCGCCTCTTTGGCTATTTTTTCAAGACGCGGAAGATTTATATCTCTTTCCTCGGTATACGCGCAAAAAAACGGAACAAACCGACTTACTCCGGTCTCCGCCGCTTTTTGAACTATTATATCCAACTTATCTTTTGCGGGTACCGCTTGAAGCATAGTAAGTAAGAAAGGCAAATCCGCGACGTTGTCCGAAAAACCCTCTATGCGCGTTCGCAAAAAATCTTCGTGAACGTCGGTAATCTCGGCACGATAATCCCGCCCGTCGCCCGTGCAAAGTATTATTTTGTAACCTTTTTTCAGACGAAGAACTTTAGTTATATGATAAAACTCGCCGTTGTCAACAACGGCTTCGTTATTTTTTGCGTCAATATTTTTTTGCGGTATAAAAAATCTTCTTATTTCCATTTCATTCTTTATCGAGTATGCTCATAAACTTTGAGGCTTATTAAAAACGACTATCTTCGTCCGATAGTTATGGCGCGTTTCTCGTCGTCCAACCGTCGTATATTTATCTCAAATACCCTTTGATTCTTAAAGTCCTTATATTTGTTCCATTCGATAGCGGTTATTCCCTCGTTGCCGTATATATACTCTTCAAGCCCCAGTTCGTATACTTCGTCTTCGCTCTCCGTGCGATACATATCGATATGAAAAAACGGAATCGACCCGCCGTAATACACGTTCATTATCGTAAACGTCGGACTCGTAACGGTATCTTTGATATCCAGCCCTATGGCTATACCTTTGGCAAAATGTGTTTTTCCGGCTCCCAAATCGCCGTTGAGTAATATAATATCACCCTTACAAAGGGTCTTTGTAAGGGTTTTGGCTATAATTAAAGTCTCTTCCACGGAATTTGAAATAACCTCTAAAAACATGGATTCATTATATCAGACAATGCTTTTATTGTCAATTATTTTTGTTTTAGATAATGATGACGCCGCGGGGCAAACGCATAAAAATGCGTTTGCCCCGAATAATGATGCGAATTAAAACAAACTGCTTTTCAACCTTTTTTAAGTCGGTCGCCATTATTTTTTTTATGCATAGCGCGACTATGAGTATTGAAAAATGCCCGTACAAACACAAAAACCGCCCCGAAAACTACTCCGCCTATCTATTTATCGCGAATATCATATCGCAGAAATTAAGTTTATCCCGTTTTCTTTTAAAACAATCAAAGCTTTATTCGTGTCGTTGACCTTAAAGAGTATTACCGCCTTTTGAAGATGCGTTCTTGCGAACGAATAAAGATATTCTATCTCCACGTCGTTTTCCCCGAGGACTTTGAGAACCTCGTGCAATCCGCCCGGAACGTCGGAAACCTCCACCCCCAAAAGCTCGGTCTTCGTCGCGGTATAACCGTTATCCTTTAGTACGCGCAATACTTTTTCGTTGTCTTTGGTCACAAAGCGCACTATACCGAACTCGTTTGTGTCCGCAATCGTCAGCGCGACAAGATCTATTCCGGCGTCTCCCAACACCTTTGTCATCTCGCTCAGCCTTCCTTTTTTGTTTTCCAAAAAAACCGCTATTTGATTTACCGTCATAATTGTCCGCCTCCATAAAAATATTTTTTATAGCCTTATTTTTTCTTATTTGTCATGAAAAAAGTCTACAGGGTTCTCAAGTCCTCGACTCGCCTGGCTTTTCCCTCGCTGCGCGGAAGCGTATTGGGCGAAACCAATTTGACCGTCGCGTTTATGCCTATCATAGTGAATAGGTCATGCTCAAGCTTTTTCTTTAAATTTTCAAGCTCCTTAACCTCGTCGGAAAAGATTTTTTCATTTACCTCGACTTTAATCTCTATAGTATCCTGCATGTTCACCCTGTCGACGGTTATAAAATAATGCGGAGCTATAGACTCGTCGCTGTTCATTAGCACAGACTCAATTTGCGACGGAAAAACATTGACTCCTCTAATTATCAGCATATCGTCGGTGCGCCCGAATACCCGAGTCATACGAACCAGCGTTCTGCCACAGGCGCACGGCGCGTCCGTAAGAGTGCATATATCCCTCGTGCGATACCTTATGAGAGGCATGCCCTGCTTGTTCAAAGTCGTAAAGACCAATTCTCCTTCCTCTCCGTACCCTTTAGGTTCCAATGTTTCTTTATCGATGATTTCGGGGAAAAACAAATCTTCAAACACATGTTTTCCGTTCTGCATACAACAATCCATCGCGACTCCCGGCCCGGAAATTTCGCTCAACCCATAAATGTCGTAAGCCTTTATACCCAAACGGTTTTCTATCTCTATTCGCATATTATCCGACCAAGGTTCGGCTCCGAAAAGTCCCGCTTTCAAATTTAATTCCTCTTTTTTCACGCCCATTTTTTCCATTTCATCGGCGATATACAAGGCATACGACGGCGTACAGCATAGAGAATCGGCGCCGAAGTCCTTTAGTAATAATATTTGTCTCGCGGTATTTCCGCCGGACGCCGGAACCGTCATCGCTCCCAGCTTCTCGGCTCCGTAATGCATTCCCAATCCGCCCGTAAAAAGTCCGTATCCGTAAGCCACGTGCACGACGGAATCCCCGCTCATGCCCGCCATCACCAAAGAACGCGCGCAACACTCCGCCCAATCGTCGATATCGCGCTTCGTATAGCCTACCACCGTCAGCTTACCCGTCGTTCCGCTTGAAGCGTGAACCCTTATAATGTCCCGTTTTTTTGACGCAAACAGACCGAAAGGATAATTGTCCCTCAAGTCCTGTTTTGTCATAAAAGGCAGTTTGGATATATCGTCGATGCCCTTTATATGGGACGGCAATAATCCGACGGCGTCCATCTTTGCCTTATATGCGGGCATATTTTTATAGACAAATTCGACAAGATTTACAAGGCGGCGGCTTTGTAACTCTTTTAGACTTTTTCTGTCCATACATTCGATTTTTTTGTTGTAATACTTCATAACTCGCCTCTCTTTTTTGTAAGGATTTCTTTAATTACGAGCTTCGCCATAATTTTTCCGAGAACCCGTTTTTTTTGACGCTTTCGCAAATCCTTTCAAAACCTTTATAAATTTGGTATTTCCCATTCGAATCTTAAGTCGTCGTATATCGTCATTAAGATTTGTTTATGCTCAAGCGTTCTTTTGCATCCGTACGCCTAAGGATAATTCTATCTTTTTAATTCATATTAGTCCAACGCATATCCGTATTTCAACGCCGTTTTGTTTATATCTAAGAGCTTCGGCTTTACGGACAAGCCGAGAGCTTTTTCCATATCGGCATAAGGTATTCCGGCTTTTTTTGCGAAATATCCCAGTATAACGGTATTGACCGTCTTTACATTCCCCGCCGAAAGCGCAAGAGAATACGCGTCCACCGCCGCGGCGTTGTTTTCCGATTTCAAAATTTCCGCAAGATTTTTTGGATATTCCGCCGCCCCGATTACCACGGGCATCGGCATAATCTCCTGTATATTGACGATGATAGTTCCGCCTTTCTTCAAAAAATGCCTATATCTAAAAGCTTCAAGTATTTCAAACCCCAATATAAAATCGGCGTCGCCCTCGGCTATCACCGGAGAAAAAACCTTGTCTGCCATCTTTACGTGCGTCACGACACTACCGCCTCTCTGCGCCATACCGTGCACCTCGTTGAGTTTGCAATCGTATCCCGACACCGCCGCAAGATTGCCGAGTATTCTGCTTGCAAGCAGCGTCCCTTGTCCGCCTACCCCGACTATCAATATATTCATAATAATTCGTTCGCCTCCATCACCCCTATAGCCCCAAATCCGCAAAGCTTTTCGCATAGCCCGCAACCCACGCACATTTCGGATTTTATTACCATCTTTCCGTCCGTACAAGAAATGGCGGGACAGCCTATCTTTAGACATGCCCTGCACCTTTTACAGTTTTTCTCTATTATACGATACGGCTTTTTTTGACCTTTGACTATAAGCTCGCATGGCTTACGCGCGATAATTACCGACGTTTCCTCTATGCTTGTCTCCTCTTTTACCGCCCGTTCAAGACCGACGAGATCGTCTGCGGCAATCGTGACGACGCGCCTTACCCCGCAAGCGCGGCAAATCGCCTCGATATCGACCCTTACCGTATCCTCTTCCCTTATGGTTTTGCCCGTCGCGGGATGATTTTGATGCCCCGTCATTCCGGTTGTGGAGTTGTCCAAAATTATCACAGTCGTTCCGCTCTTGTTATAAACGCTGTCTATAAGACCGGTTATTCCGCTATGTATAAACGTCGAATCGCCTATAACGGCGACAATATTCTTTGTCTGCGGCGACGCCTTTAAAAAACCGTGCGCCATACCTATTCCCGCGCCCATACAAACGACGCTGTCCACGGCGTTTAGAGGCGGCATAGCCCCAAGCGTATAACAGCCGATATCTCCGCAGACGGTAGTCCTTAGCTTATTTAGCACGTAAAACACACCCCTATGCGGACACCCGGCGCACAAAACGGGAGGACGCGCGGGAAGACGTATATCTCCTTCGCTTTCGGGCATACTTGCTCCAAAAAAGGCTTTCTTTATAATATTTACCGACAATTCGCCCTGCTTTGAAAAAATTTCCTTACCCCGACAAGCAATCCCGTTAGCTTTTAATTGATTTTCTATAAAAGGCTCAAGCTCTTCTATTACTATGACCTCTCCGACATTTGCCGCGAAATCCCTTATGAGTTTTAACGGAAGCGGATAAACCATTCCAAGTTTTAGAACCGAAGCCGAAGGATAAGCTTCTTTTACGTATTGATAGACTATTCCAGAACAAACAATTCCGAGTTTTTTGTCGTTGTATTCAATCCCGTTTATAGATAACTCGCCGCAATCATCCGCAAGTTTATCCATGCGCCGCTCCACAACAATGTGCCTAAGCTTCGCGTTCGACGGCATCATCACATATTTGGCGGGATTTTTTACATAAGTCACTAACTCGCGCTCCGTCCTCGGCTCGATTTTTACAAAGCTTTGACCGTGCGCAAGACGCGTCGTCGTTCTAAGAATTACGGGCGTATCGTATTTCTCGGATAATTCGAACGCAAGCTTTGTAAAATCTTTCGCTTCGGCGCTGTCCGAAGGCTCAATAATCGGAACATGCGCCGCGCGCGCATAAAAACGCGTATCTTGCTCGTTTTGAGAAGAAAACATGCCCGGATCGTCGGCTACCACGGCGACAAGTCCGCCGCCCACTCCCGTATACGACGCCGTAAACAACGGATCGGCGGCGACATTAAGCCCCACGTGCTTCATACATACAAGCGCTCTCGCGCCCGCCATCGACGCGCCCAAAGCCGCCTCAAACGCGACTTTTTCGTTCGGCGACCATTCGGAATATACCTCTTCATACCCCGATATTATTTCCGTAATCTCCGTACTCGGCGTACCCGGATAAGCCGTGGCGACTTTTACCCCCGCCTCGTAAGCGCCGCGGGCTATCGCGGCGTTCCCAAGCATTAATTCTCTCATCTATATCCTCGTTTTTTATCAATGCGCTTAAGGGTTCGACAAGGCTTTTTATAAAACCGGAAGGGAATTTTTTAACAATTTTTCCCCTAAAACCCTTTTAACGCTTTTAATTTTGATTATTCTTTTTTTTAATTTATGTTTTTAATATATATTATCTATGGCTCTCAAATGGAACCGCCGGCTTACGGGTACATCCCCCGATGCCTTATGAACGCAAGTCCGTCACGCGTTTGGCTTTTCCCTCATATCTCTTTAACGTGAGCGGTTCGACAAGCTTTATAACCGTGTCAATTTGCAGTACAGTTTTTAAATTATGGTGTATTTTGACCCTTAGCTTCTCAAGATTGGCGTAATTTTCCAGAAGCGACGCATCTTTCAATTCGACGTGCACTTCCAAAATATCCATAAAATTTTCCCTTTTTACGATTATTTCATAATGCCCCGCAACCTCTTCCATCGCCATAAGAACGCTCTCTATCTGCGACGGAAAGACGTTTACGCCGCGAATCTTTAGCATATCGTCGGTGCGCCCCATTATTCTGTCCATTCTCGCGGTCGTTCTGCCGCATTTGCACGGCTCATAAAATAATTTTGTGATGTCCTTTGTTTTGTAGCGCAAAATCGGCAGCCCTTCCTTTGTCAACGTAGTCAAAACCAATTCTCCGCTCTCTCCCTCGCCGAGAACCTTTTCGGTCTCTCCGTCGATAATTTCGGGATAAAAATGATCCTCGTTTATATGCATTCCGCAATCTTCCAGACAGTCTCCCGAAACGCCCGGCCCGACTATTTCAGATAATCCGTAGTTATTCGTCGGACGCAATCCCAGCTTCTCTTCTATCAGCTTCATCATCTCGGGCGTACTTGCTTCAGAGCCGAATAATCCCGTTTTTAATTTAAAATCACTTTTTTTATATCCGAGCCTCTCGGACAATTCTCCCAAATACAACGCGTACGACGGCGTGCTTACCATAGCCGTCACTCCAAAATCCTTTAACAGCATAAGCTGCCTTTCCGAGTTTCCCGACGACGCCGGAACAACCGCCGCGCCGAGTTTTTCCAAACCGTAATGCAGACCGAAGCCGCCGGTAAATAG
>JAISQX010000167.1 GCA_031273965.1 Clostridiales bacterium | reverse complement strand
TATAATAGCCGAATGCAAATTCATCTTAACCGACGCGCAAAAATAAAATCAAATAGTGAACAATATCAAAATCGCTATCAATATTGCATAAAGCGCAATGGTTTCAGAAAAGATTACGCCCAAAAGCAGTGTGCTCCGTATCTTTCCGTCCGCGTCGGGCTGTCTGGAGATAGCTTCGACCGCCTTTCCCGTAGCCACGCCGATACCAAGTCCGGCGCCCAACGCGCCGAGAATAGCAAGTCCGGCGCCTATCGCCTTAAGTCCGTCGCCTACTTCGGCGGCTAAAAACAATACCGAATTAAACGCCGCCAACAATGAATAAACCATAAAATTTACCTCCGATTTTTTTGTGCTTATGCTTTCCCTTATTATTTTATTCTACCGCTTCGCCGGTAAACATTGCCACAAGCAGCGCAAAGACGTATGCCTGTATCACCGCGTGAAATATAGTAAAGGCAACGCTGAGTATGCCGGGAACCACGCCGACCAACGGTATAAACCATGCCGCCCACAACCATTCCAAAGCAAAATATATTATTTCCATTATAAGCATTCCGCTCAATATACTGCCGTACAAACGCAACGCCATGGAAAAAGGAAGAATGATATCGCTTAGGGTCTTAAAAAAACCTACTATCGGTCCTAAGATTTTGTTACCGCCTCCAAACTGAGCTTTTATACGTCCGCCCAAGCCTTTTTCTTTCAATCCTAACCCTTGTATGGTAACAAACCCGACTATGCCGACGGCGATGCCCGCGTTCAAGTCCGCAAACACCGGCTTTGGGGCGAACATTTCTATAAATGTACCAAAGAAAATAAAAACCGCCGTACCGAATATAAGCGGGGCGACATATTTTGAGGCTGAATGCCCCGCCCCTTTTGCTATATTCTCAAAAAAAGTCACGGCTTTTTCCAGAATAAGCTGAACTCCCGTCGGTACGGCTTTGTACTCCTTTAAAGATACAAATCTAATGACAAGACAAAGTATAGTAACCGTTATAGTCACCAAAAACGCGCTCACAACTCCCGCGCCCACTTCCCAACCGAATATATCTATGGTTTTCGGTTGAAGAGCTTCTTTCAATGTGTCCGAAATAGATTTCACTTCCGATGCAAGCGATAACCCGTTCATTTTCCTAAACTCCGCCTACGGTTTTGAAAGATTCGCGAACAATACGACTCGGAACCGTCAAAAACAAATATTATTGTACTCCCATTAAAAAAAAAAAGCAACTAAATATAACTCATAAAACAACTTTTTTGACTTTTTAAAATCGCGCTTGCGGTCATTGCCGATAATTTTTTTTAGCCCTCTAAAACCGTAGGTATCCTTAACCGCCAATTTTTTTAGTAATAAAAGCACACCCGCCGTAAAAGATAAAAAAATACGCTTTAAATTTATTTGACAAGCCCCGACAAAATCCATTATAATATCTAAGCCGTGTAGCCAAATGAATGTGCGTTTTTATTTTTTAAGCGAAAACAGCATTTAAAACGGAAAAAAATTCTTCCCTCAAAAAAAAGATGCCAAAACAAATTTTGATTGCGGTCGTGGCGGAACTGGCAGACGCGTACGTTTGAGGGGCGTATGGGTAACCGTATGGGTTCAAGTCCCATCGTCCGCACCATAAACGGACGGTAGAACGGATACAAACGTTTTGCCGTTTTTTTATGCCCAAAAGTTGCTGTATGCGGCTTTTTTGCTATTCTACCGTCATTGCGTCTGTTGCCGTTTGTTTTTGTTCGCCGTTACACCTGTACTTTTTCCGCATCTCGGTTTGAACATTTTCAGTAATCCCCTTTTTGTTTCGTACCCTTTTTGTTGCCCGTGTTTTGCGGTTTAAATTTCCTTTTGAAATCTCAAAATAAATCAAACTTGCCCATAAATGACGGAAGCGACGAGGTTTGTACGCCCCGTCGCCCTTATCTATATTATATATAGGTTATTCTGCCGCAATCAAATCCGCCTTGACCTCCGAGCCGTCCTTTAATATGAATATTATGTTGTCGCGGCTTTTGACGATTATCTTGTCTACAAGCCGTGCGAATATGTCCCTGTCGAACTCCGCCTGCGCCCCCGCCTTGCTTAGAAAATCGGCGACCACCTCTTGAAACGCTTTGCTCAATGTCGCCACGCTCCTCTGCTCCATTATCAGATCGCGGTCTATGAACAGAGCGTCGAGTTTTACCATGACCTCACGGCTCTCGGTGTTGTAGCGTTCCGCATCAATCTCGCGCCTGCCGCGCTGTTTGTTGAGTTCCAAAATCCGCGCCTGTAGAACATCGATTCGTCCGTCGACCGTCCGCAGCTCGTCGCTTTTGTTCATTTCCTCGCCCGCCTCCGCTAATGCTTCGTTTACCGCATCGCCGACAACCGTTATAATCGCATCGCGGTTTTTTATTATACCGTTAAGCGTCCGAACGAATATCGCCTCAAGCAAATTTTCCTTTATCGGCAGCGACTCGCACAAAGCCGCGCTTTTTATGTGCTGTTTGCAAATCCATAGCCCTGCGCCGTGAGCATGGTGCCGTCTAAAACTCGCGCCACAACAGCCGCACTCGATTTTACCGCTAAAAGCATACTGTCCCGAATAGCGTCCTTTACCTGTTTCCTCGGTGCTCCGCAAATTTACCCTGCGCTCCATTTCAGCCTGTACCGCGTACCATGTCGTCCTATCGATTATCGCGGGATGATTGTTTTCAACGTACTTTTGCGGTGCCTGTCCTGTGTTTTTGACGCGCCGTTCACTCAAAAAGTCGCGGGCGTATGTCTTTTGAAGAATTATGTCGCCCATGTACTTTTCCTGCTCTAAAATACTTTTGACCGTCGAGGTCTGCCATAGCCCGCTTTTGTTTGACTTGTTAGGCGGCTTAATTCCTCGCTCCTCAAAATCGCGTATTATTTCGCGGTAAGTATAGCCGATTAGATATTTGAAATAAATATCGCGTATGACCTCCGCCTCGGGTTCGCAAACGGTCACGGTTCTTTTCTCGTCGTCCTCCGCCTTTGCCTGCCTATACCCGTACAAAAGGCTGAAGTTATACGAGACCTCGCCCGCCTCAACCTGCTTTTGCTTACGCCACCGTATATTCGTTGAAATCGAACGGCTCTCGTCCTCCGCCAAACTCGCGTGTATCGAAAGTATCATGTCGCACTTAGAATCGAGGCTGTCTATATTTTCTTTTTCGAAGAAAATCCTTACCCCTTTTTCCCGTAAGGCGCGGACAGTCGAAAGCGAGTCGACGGTATTTCGGGCAAAACGACTTACGCTTTTTACGATTATCAGATCAATTTTTCCGTC
>JAISQX010000009.1 GCA_031273965.1 Clostridiales bacterium | reverse complement strand
TAAAAAGCTTTATATCGGCGGTTTGAAACTCCAAAACCTTGTCTATAATCATAAAAATTCCTTTTTTCGGATCACGCCGTCAACTTTTGGTCGGCGCTTTTCTACGAAATAATTCAGATTTTTTTCTTATCGGCATAAAGCGCTATCGCCGCGTCCACGGCGTCGCGCTTTTTTTTGCACACTATATTGTACCTTGTTTTTAGCGCATTGTCAAACTCATTTCTCTTCTTTAGCAGCATCTTTAAAAAATCGGGATTATCAAAAAAGAAATTATCTCTGCCAAATTCCGAATATAAAGCTCCTCTGTCGTCCCGATTATCCAAATATTCGGAATTGGTCGGTTGTCCAATATATTTCGCCGTCACGACGTCATAATACTTACCCGATTGCTCCGTAATCGCGTCCTTTAAAATTTCATAGCCCGACTCAATCAAAAAATGCCTAAGCTCTCTTGAGTTTTGGTGCGGAATAAGGATAAATTTATTTTTCTTCAGCGGCTTTCGCCCTCTTAGAATATCCGCTATGCTCCGCCCACCCATTCCGGCAACGACAAAAACGTCGGCTTCAAAAAAATCTACCGCCTCAAACCCGTCGCCGCGTCTAAATTCGATTCTATCGGAAACGCCGGCGGATTCGGCGAGCCTAACGGCCTTTTGCAATGATTTTTCGCTTATATCCGTCGCTATCGCCCGCTTCGCCGCTCCGCGCAAAACGGCTAAAACGGGCAACTTGCCATGGTCCGCGCCTATGTCGCAAAGAACGCCGCATCCCCCCGCTTCACGCAACGCGGCGTCGATTCGTCCGTCAGGTTTTATATACATATCTTTCTTTATCTCTATTTTTCAAAAAAGTCCTTGAGTTTTTTGATGCGGTTGGGATGTCTGAGCTTTCTAAGAGCCTTGGCTTCTATCTGCCTTATGCGCTCCCTCGTCACATTAAACTCCTTGCCGACTTCCTCCAACGTCCGCGGCTTGCTGTCGTCCAGACCGTAGCGCAAGCGCAAAACCTTTTCCTCCCGCGGAGTAAGCGTCGTCAATACCTGCAAAAGCTGTTCCTTCAGTATGCTTGACTCGGCATAATCAGAGGGAGAAGCGGCGGAAAAATCTTCTATGAAATCGCCCAGATGGCTGTCGTCCTCCTCTCCTATCGGAGTTTCCAAAGAAAGCGGATCCAGAGCGATTTTTTGAACCTCTATTACCTTTTGCTCGGTGGTATTTAAAAATCTCGCAAGCTCCGACGGAAAAGGTTCTCTGCCCAGCTCCTGAACAAGCTGCCTGGACGCCCTCACTTGACGGTTGATAGTCTCCACCATATGTACGGGTATCCTTATGGTGCGCGCCTGATCGGCTATGGCGCGGGTAATCGCCTGACGTATCCACCATGTGGCGTATGTGGAAAACTTAAAGCCCTTGGTATAATCGAATTTTTCGACGGCTTTCATAAGCCCGAGGTTCCCCTCCTGTATCAAATCGAGAAATTGCATTCCGCGCCCGACATATCTTTTGGCAATGCTTACGACAAGTCTCAAATTCGCCTCGCTCAAGGTCGCCTTCGCATACTCGTCGCCCTCGGACATCGCTCTTGCCAGATTTATCTCGTCGTCGCCCGAAAGCAAAGGCACCTTTCCTATGTCCTTTAAATACATTTTTACCGAATCGTCCAGACTGACCTCGTTCAATATGCCCAACAACAATTCGTCGGTCGTCGTCTGTATAATCGGCGTGATACTGATATTCGCCGCCTCTAAAATCGTATGGACTTTTTCCATTTCCTCAACGTCCAATCCGAATTTATCCAACCGGTTCAAAATATCGTCCTCAAGCACAAAGCCGCTCGCCCTTGATTCGACTATGATAGTCTCGATTTCTTGTTTCAACAAAATTTCTCTGTTTTCCAAAATCACCGTATGTATCTCCTTGTCCAAAAAAACTCTTTGGTTTTGATTTATTTCAGATTTTACTTATCTTTTTTATTATTCCGGCTATTTCCGACACAATTTTGTTTCGTTTCCCGACGTCCGTTTCCGCTTTGGCTTTTTCACCCAACCGATATTTTTCTCTGTTCAGGCTCTCTTTTTTTATCAGCTTAAGCGAATCGTCATAATATTTTTTTTCATCTTTTTTGTCCGTAAAGATTTTTTCCGGAATAATCACGGCGTCAAGCTCCGGCGTATTTTCCGCCTCTTCGTACAGAGAAGAGACAAGCGGCTCCGCGGATTTTTCCTTACACTTCTTAAGATAAGCAAAAATTTCTTTGTGCGTTTCATCCGATAAACAGCCTTCGATATCGTCGTTATATTCCGCAAAACTCTTCTTGAAAATCAACGCGTTTAGTATGAACCGCGCGGCGTAAATATACGCGCTTTCGGTTTTGACGCCTTTTTTTTCATCTTTTGAACGCATCTCGCCGTTATTATTTTGCGTATCGTTCGCGGTTGTATCCGTTGTTTTTTGAAGTTCTTTTTTAAGAGCGGCGTTGCTTATTCCGCTCAACTCGGATATAAGCCCGACGTAAGGCTCCGCCAACACCTCGCTGCCTAACGGCTTTACCACGTCCAAGGCTTTCATTGCAAACTTTCCGCGTT
>JAISQX010000104.1 GCA_031273965.1 Clostridiales bacterium | reverse complement strand
ATGGATATAATTCCGTTGCTTTCCCTGTCTATGTGCGCGGGAACGGCTATTCCGCCCAACACTTCGACGGCTTCCTTTACCTGATATGAATTTATGTCCGCGGACGACAATAAAAGTCGTCTCTCTTCTCCGACGATTTCGTCGCTTTCGTCGAGTATGCGCTGCTCCCCAAAGATGTCCTTTCTGTTGTCTATATTCATAAAAGTAATACCGTCGTAAAACTTTTCTAAAAGCTCCAAATCGGGAAATAAGCACAAAAAATGTATTTCCTCCGCCGTCTGAAGTTCAAACGCCGGAACGACGTTAATCCCGTACGTCTCTTGTAATCTCAACATGCTTTTCACATTTTTTATGCCGTTATGATCGGCGGCGGCTATCATATTCAAGCCGTTTATCGCCGCCATACCCATGATATTATTCGGAGTCATGTCGTTATCGGCGCATGGCGACAACGCGGTATGTATATGCAAATCGTAATAACATTTCATTGTCGCTCTCCCGATTAAGCCTTACCGTTCGGGTAAGCAATACTTTTCCTCATTCTTCATCGCGACGAAAAGCATTCCCGCCGCCTCATACGCGGAATACTTTGTGCATATGACGCTCAATCCCTCCGAAACACAACGATTGAGAAGCGCGTCGTCCGGTATGACGTTTTCGCACAGCACTATCACGGAGACGTCGGCGAGAAGCGAAACCGCGGCGACATTTACATTTGACATAACCGTAAACCATGCGCTTTGCGAAGGCGCTCTGCTCATCGCAAAGCTCAAAAAATCACCGCAATACCCCGTTTCGACTTTTTTATTTTCGCCGAGGTTCTTTACTTCGGCACTAAGCAATTCCGTCAATTTATTTATATCCATAATCCCGTTCCCCAACACCTTATTATTATCGTTCTTTTCCGCCGCCTAATTCCGGTAAACGAAATTTTACGCACGCTTCTATGCTTTGCCCACGCAAAACCACGTCCTCGCTGAACGCCTTACAACTCGGCGCGCCGCAAATCCCGCAATCAAGATGCGCCAACTGCCTGTAAATACCGCCTATCTGCTTAAGTTTAGTCATGGCTTTTACTCTGTCGTCGTCAAGCTTAAAGGCTTGACTTACTTCAAAATCCTTTTCTTGACAAAAAAACTCTCGTGACTTCCCCGTTTGCTCTATGTTGTTTTTTGATACGGGGGCATACTTTTTTAGCACGCCTATTTTTGCCTTTGCTATATACGGATTTTCAATATTCAACACGCCGCCGACGCATCCGCCGCTGCAAGCGTTAAGCTCTATATAATCCGTATGATGTACCTTGTCGTCCTCTATATCTTTTAATATGTTTATGACGTTCTCCAACCCGTCTACGGCAAAACTCACATTCCCAAAAATTCCCGCCGCCTCGCCTCCGCTCACCGCCCACGACAATCCCGTAACGCCCGCCTTACTTAGCTCTCTGGGGTTTTGTATTTTTGGCATTTCGTTTATCAACTTAAAATAAATCTCGTTTACCGACAAAACTCCGTCAACGAGCGGCGCTTTTACGCCGAAAGCGCTTTTTAGGGAATAAACCTTGGCGGGACAAGACGAGATAAAAAATACGCCTATTTCTTCGGGTCTGAGCCCCGTATCCGCGACGGCTTTTTCGCGCGCAAGCTTCGCCGCAACGTCCACCGGAGTTAATAACGTCAACATATTATCTTTCAAGTCATGAAATTTTAAAAGGATAAGATCGACGATGGCGGGACAAGTCGTTCCGATTATCGGCTTTCTATTCGCTTTTCCGTCGGCTATAAAATTTCTCGTCGCTTCGCTTATAAGCTCGGCTCCGCGCGACGTTTCATATATATCGTCAAACCCGATAGAAAGCAGCCCCTCCAAAACATAATTAATATCGTTAAGATTGTTAAACTGTCCGTACAACGCGGGCGGCGGCAGAGCAACCTTGTACTTATATCCGTCTATGATTTCCATTTTGTCGTACACGGCTTTTTTTGCATGATAAGAACAAGCGCGTATACATTCGCCGCAGGCTATACATCGCTCGTATAAAATCTTTGCTTTTCCTCCTCTGACTCTTATAGCCTCCGTGGGGCAACGCTTCATACACGTTATACATCCCTTACATTTGTCGGCGTCAAGAGTGACAAATCTCTTCTCAAAAGGCATCGAATATTCCTTTTTTTACTATTAAAGCGCTATGTTCAAACGTCTTTAAGTTAAATTTACTTTCATATATATAGTCGTTCCCACTCCGGGATTTGAAACAATCCTCATTTCGTCGGTATTCTTTTTCATGTTGGGAAGTCCCATCCCCGCTCCGAAACCAAGCTCTCTGATATTGTCGGGAGCGGTTGAATACCCTTCTTTCATCGCAAGATCTATATCGGCTATTCCGGGTCCTCTGTCCGCCAACGTAATATCGACTCTGTTCTGATAGATTTCGACGACGGCAGTCCCGCCTTTCGCATGTATCACCATATTTATTTCGCCCTCGTACATAGCTATCGCCACGCGTCTTACATCGTGCGAATTTATGCCGAGAAGCTTGAGCTGAGTTTTGACGGCTTCGCTCGCGGAACCCGCCGACGCAAAATTCTCGGAGTCAACCTTGAACTCAAGCCTTATACATTCGTCGCTCATACGCAGTGCTCTCCTCCGCACAGTCCCGCATTATACAAAAGACCGCAGGCTATGTACATTCTGTGCGGCGATCTCAAAACGACTATACCTTTTGATTCCGCAAGCGCCAAAATTGTCGCGTCCGGATGCTTATCGCGCACAAGCAGTATGCATCTTATGTCCATCATTTCCGCCGTTCTCACCACCTGAGGATTACAAAGCCCCGTTACAAGCACGGCTTGATCCTTGACGAACGCTAAAACGTCGCTCATCATATCCGACGCGCACGCCGAAAACACCTCGTCCGAAAGCTTGTCTTTGCAACAAAGCGCTTCCGCATTCAAAATTTCCGCTATTTCGCTTATTTTCACAATAAAACTCCTTTCCACTATTCTACATAATGTTGTTTTTTGTAATACTCGACTATACATTTTTACCGGTTCCCGACGGATTTTAATCGCCTACGACGGCTTTCACCGCGTCCATAAAAGATTCGGACAGGCTTGGATGCGGAAATATTGTTCCCAATATATCCTCTCTTGTCGCCCCCATGCTTATAAGCGCCGCTAAACCGCCTATAATCTCCGATGAATTGTCGGATACAATATGCGCTCCCACAAGTCTGTAGACGTCTTTTTTTTCCTCTATATACGGAACTCCGGCAAACGCTTTTGATTTATCCGTAATCTTGGCAAACAAGACCTTTACAAATCCGGTTTCACTATCGCAAGCGACCGCCTTTCCATTCGCGCCCATCATGGCTTTCGCCGAAAGGTATGACGCTCCCGCGTTTATACAATCTTCCGTCGTCATGCCCGCGCACGAAATTTCGGGCAGAGTATATATACATATCGGAACCACCGCCGTTTTTGACTTAGCTTCGGGGTTTAATATACTCTCCGCGGCTTGCTCGCCGTCAAACATCGCCTTATGCGCAAGCCGTATATTTCCCCTTACGACGTCTCCTACGGCAAATATTCCTCGTATGTTTGTCCGGAAATTTTCATCGGTAAATATGCCCTTATCGTCATATTTTATTCCGACGGCGTCAAGACTTTCCGCGTCGATATCCGGACGCCGTCCCGACGCGTCTATCGCCAATCCGCAAGAAATCGTCTTGCTCTCTCCGTCCTTTGACTTATATAAAACGGAATATCCGCTTTCCTCTTTTTTTACTCTTATTACGGCAGAATTTGTTATAAGAGTTATGCCTTTTTTCTTTAGCATAATAGAAAGAGCTTGCGCTATATCTTTGTCGTAAGTAATAAGCGGTTTCTCCTCCATCATTATCATTGCGACGCGGCTTCCGGTCATACTATAAAATATCGCGAACTCCAACCCGACGACGCCGCCTCCCACTATGACTATATCCTCGTCCGTCACCGTTTCGGTCGTAAGTCTGTCGGACGAATAAGCAAACTCTATACCGTCTATGTCATACTTGGCGCATACTCCGCCCGAGGCTATTATAACGTTGTCCGCACCGTAAGTTTCGCCGCCCGCCAAGATTGTCCCGTCCTCTATTATGACCGCTCTTTCGTTTACGATACTTATACCGGATTGAACGAGATACCTCGTAAGGTTAGCCCTTATCTTATTTACCGCGGCGTCTCGCTTTTTTGCGGCGGCAAAAAAATCAAACTTAGGTTCCGAGCAGATTATATAGTCGTCGGCATTTTTTAAGTGAAAATAGTTCTTTGCCATATTGAGCGCGGACTTTGTCGGAATGCATCCCCTGTTTAAGCAGGTGCCTCCCAAATCCTTTTTCTCAAACAAAACCACGCTTTTCCCGCCCTTGACACATTTAAGCGCCGCGGTATACCCGCCGGGACCTCCGCCTATAACGGCTACGTCATATTTCTTCATTTATACACCACAATCAAGTATGTCGTTCGCTTATTGTCTTATT
>JAISQX010000074.1 GCA_031273965.1 Clostridiales bacterium | reverse complement strand
GTTATCCTCTGCGAAAAGCTTAGCATATGAGTTGTCAAAGCCCAAATCATAGCCGGTCGTAATCGAATCGCCGAAAGCGGCGATCCCGCCGTTTGCGGCATACGACAAATTATTCCCCGTCGTAAAAGCGGCTAAAAATACGCAAATACCGATAATTAATCCGGATAGATTTTTCATTTATTCCTCCCCTTTTTTAGACGGTCTTTACCGCGTCGATAGGTTTCATTTTCGTTATGCGGATTAGCGGAATAAGGCTGGCTACGGTTACAATCGCGGCGGCGCCCACGGCGGCTATTATAAAGGTAAGCGGAGACGGGGTCAGGACGGTTATCGTGTTTACAAACATTTTAGTCAGCTGCGCGTTCAACACCGCTACGCCGGCAAACGATAAAATCACCGCCGCCGCGAGGCTTAATACAAACAACGCCGCGCCCTCTATTATAAAGATTTTCGCCGTGTCTATTCCTCTCGCGCCCATAGCGCGCAATATGCCTATTTCCTTTTGTTTGCTTGCCACCGACGAAGAAATAAAATTGAAAATTAAGAGCATGACGAATAAAAACAAAACTAAACTTACGCCGCCCATTATGTTTCCGAGCAACTCGAACAGCGTATCCATTGCGGTTAATTCCGCGCTTGCGTAGCTTAGATACTGTATGTTTGCGCCGTCCAAATATTTTAACAGCGTTTTTGTTTCCTTTGCATTCTTGGCAAGCGGCAGATAGGCGTTCGTGACGGCGAGACTTTTTTCTATAAAAGCGTTCTTTAGCGACGGACTTGTCAAGACCGCGCCGTAGAACTCGGCGTCCGCAGAGTCGTCAAAAACGCCGACTATTCTCAAATCGGTAAAGGATGGCTCGCGCGACGGGTCGGAGAGAATCAGTTTTAATCGCAGGTCTTCAAAATCCGCCGTCGTCACGTTATCAAAATCCAAATCAAATTCCGCGGTTAATTCACATAAAAGTTCCGTTCCTACGATCAGCTCGCCGTCGTTTAATAGCGTATTGTAGGAATAACCGTTTTTGAATTTCACGGAAACCGCCGGTCCCGTCGCGCTTAACATTTGCAGCGCGTTTTCCGCTCCTATGACCGTTAAATTCCGACCGGACAAATCCTCGCCGTCGCCGGTATCAAAAAAAGCGTACGCGGGAGCGGCAAGGTTCTTTTTTGCGTTTTCAAAAAGCGCGCCCTTCGCCGTCAAAGCGGCGGAATAAACGTTCGCGTAATTGAATTTGTATTCCGCGGTGCGTTTCGAATCGTAAGCCGTATTTTTGTAATCGGTGTTAAAAATTCCGACTATTCTTATCGTAACGCCGCTGTAATCGAAATAAGCGTTTAATATTTTATCATAACCCGAGTTCGGAATGACATCGCCGCTGCCGAACGCCGCGCCGAAAAACATTATTCCGTCGGCAAGATAATCGGATATTAAAACCTCCACCGAGTTTTTACTGTTTCTCGGATACCGTCCCGATTTCAGAGTCGAGTCGTAAAAGCCCCTTAGGGTATTTTCGCCGAATTCGTCCGTAGTTTCTATTATTTGACTTATCTCGTTTATAAAAACCGTTTCGCCGTCGACGGGAGAATAGGGCGGAATTTTTATCCCGCAGGCAATTCCGTTATACGGCTCTGAATATTTATCCGTTATACTGTTCAAGGCTTCACCGGTAAATTCGATCGGGATTTTATTTTCCGTGCCGTCCGCGCCCGTCTCGATTTTGTTGTTAATCAATAAAACCGTATCTATTTTTAGGTTTTTAAAGGTATTGACCGCCGCGTCCGCCGCGTCGTAATTCCGCATGACGTCGGCAAGACAAAAAACGGTAAGCGCGATTATCGATAAAAACAACATAAAAACGGAACGCGCTTTCTTGTTTTTGAAGTTGGAAAAGCCGATTTTAGACGCGCGCGTCAGCGGAAATTTAGTTTGCGTACGCCTAAAGGTATCCTCGGAAAACCCGTCCGCGCCGTTTTCATAGGGCGCGAAGGCTTCGTCTATTTTTTTCTGATACTCCCTTTTAGCGGCGTCCACGTCCACGTCCGACACTTTTTTTAGGTCGGATATAATTTTGCCGTCAGAAAGCGTTATGACCCTGTCGCCGTAATAAACCGCGCTGTCCGCGTCGTGGCTTATTATGATGACAAGGCGGGATTTTGACAGCTCCTTAAAAAGCCCGAAAATCTGCTTGCCCGTTTGAGCGTCCAAGCTCCCCGTCGGCTCGTCGGCAAAGACGATTTTAGGATTTTTTATCAAAGCGCGTGCAATGGAGACGCGTTGCCGCTGTCCGCCCGACAGCTCGAAGGGATTCCGTTCCCCGTATCCCTCCAAACCGACCGATTTTAGGGTCTCTTCTATCTGCCCGTCCGTCGGAACAACTCCTTGCAATTCCAAGCCGAGTGAAATGTTTTCCTTGATATTTAACTCGTCGATAAGCCCGAAATCCTGAAAAATATATCCCGCATAGGTGTTTCTGTAAACATCGAAATCGGCTTGCTTAAAATCCTTCGAGGATTTTCCGTCGATAATAATCTCTCCCGAATCGCAAACGTCCATTCCGCTGGCGATATTGAGCAGCGTAGTCTTTCCGCTCCCGCTTTTACCGGAAACAAAAACCAACCCCTTATCGTCGAACGATACGGTCACGGAATCCAAAGCCCGGCATTCGCCCCCGTTTTTGGAACGATAGATTTTTGTTATGTTTCGCAGGAAAAGCATACTCATGTTATACCAACTTACTATAAAAGTATTTTTTAGGCAACGCCGCGCAAATTAGAATTACGCTGCGCCGCCATTATTCTACGGCTTATTATACCGCCGAAAACGTTATGTCTGCCGTATTAAACCACCACACGGCGTCCGAAAACGCATACCGCTCCGTTTCAAAGCCTATTCTAAAAACCGACGAATTATCAAATACGTCAATCGGTACGGTCGTACGGAAGGTCAGGCTATACCAATTATTGTTTTTTACGTTAATATCAGTCGTCTTCCATACGTTATGGTTATCGATATCGAGCCATACGCTTCTGCCGTCGCCCTTATTATCCGCGCGGATTTCTATGGTTATAGCAATGTCGACGGACTTGAACCCGAGG
>JAISQX010000071.1 GCA_031273965.1 Clostridiales bacterium | reverse complement strand
CAGAAAAAAAACGCGCAACAAATCGTTGACTTTACTCTGTTTTTTTGTCGCGGCTTCGGCTATTTGGTTGTGTTTGGAGCTTGTGGCTAAGCTGAACCTTGTCGAAAAAATCGGTTTTGAATACGGACCATTTTATATAGGCTTTATAAATCTGTCTATTACGGTCAACTCGATGGCTTCGGTTTTACCGGCTATAATAGGGATTCTGATATGCGTGATAATGTGGACGAACGCGGAGAAGAGGTTTTATAGCACGAACCAACAGGGTAACGCTTACGAGGTCTCGCGCTTCGAGTTGGACAAATCTCTGGAATCGATAAATACCGCTATAGTTAAGAACAGAAGCAATATAAGAAAGCTGTAATAAAATCGAATTTAAGACGTACATAAAAAAAGACGCGTGATGTAATTAATATCATGCGTCTTTCTCTATACGGTAAAAAAATATTTTAGAACGCCGTTCCCAAGCCGTTGGCAAAATAAACCGCGACAGATTACAATTTGAAGGTAATGTTTTTCTTCTTTAACAGCACGGATAACAGGACGTAAGCGCAGACCGTCGTCGTTTCAAAGATAATTAGTTGCGTCGGGTTCAAAGGATAATCTTTCAAAAAAAGCTCCAATACCGCCAAAATAGCCAAAGACAAAAACAGATACAGCATAAGATTGCGTCCCATTGTGGCGAGGACGGGAACGGGACGGTTTTTTATCACTATTTTGTCGAGAATGTAAAAAACAAAGTAGGCGGTATTTAGAACTGCCGTGGACATGAGCATATACGTGGTGTTATAATCGGTAAAGAATTGTGATTTTCCGAAGTATTTATCCGAGAGAACCGCGGCTATAACGACTAATACGGACGCGGCGGCGTATGCGGTTACGCCTTTTTTAGCCGCGTCGGCGAGGACGGACGATACGAGAACTATGCCGAGATAACCGACGCAAGCGGCGGCGCCGCCTTGCCAACCGTGAAACATATAGATTTGCGCGTGAAAAAATTGAAAAAGCAAAAGAACGACGGCGGCGGCGACGGCGCGCGTCCAAGTATGTTTCCTCATATACGTAGACATGAACGGTATCAACAAAAGTCCCGTAAAGCCGACGCTCTGGATGGTATCCCAATCGCGCGTCCCGTCCGTTATTTTGTTCTGCAAAAAAGTAATCGCCATAAAGATGCCGAAGATAGCCGCGTTTCTGTAGAAAAAATGCTTAAAAGCCGCGCGCGAACCGTCGCGGGCGACGCGCTTAGAAAACGCGGGAAAAACCGTAAGGCCTATGAGAAAGAAAAATACCGCCGGTCCGAAATCCATAAGGCTAAAATTCAAATAACTCCAGAACGGTATATTTTCGATATCGCCCGTATGAATCGCCCATTCCGGCATATCAAACGACAGAGTGGCGTTGAAGTAAATGTTTGTCACCGCAAACAGCAGTATTATCAGACCTTTTACATTGTCTACAAGGACGTTTCTTTCTCCGGTCAAAAACCCGGAAGCGTTATTATTTTTTATCATGACAATAACTATAACGGTTTTCGCCGGTTTTGTCAATCAAAAACCGAGTGGACGGCGCAATAAAGATAGAGAATTGGTAAAAACTGTAAAAATTTTTTAAAGGAGCGGAAGCATTTTTTTAAAAAATGGTATTGACAAACGGGCGAGTATGGTTTATAATGATATCGGTGGGGGAAGAACGTATGATTAAAAGGAGAGGGATATTACAAAACAGCGATACGCCATGTGTTTTAGGATGGGCGTCGTTTCATTATAGGACGTTTCGCGCGGCGAATTATTTTATTATACAAAAAAAAATTAGACAAGCTTGTAACCGTCGGTTGATATAATGTCGATTCGGGGGCGTACGGGGCTTGTCTTTTATATATTTAAAGAAATGAAAAATTAATTCAAAATCAATTTTCGGGGGAGAAAAGATTATGAAAAAAACCGGTAAAAAATTAAGATTTTTGACGGCGCTTTTTGTATGCGTTTTTGTGGTTTTTGGGATGAGCGCGTCGCTTATCGGAGTTATCGGAGGGCTTTTCGGCGAAAAAGACGCCGCGGTGTCGGCTATAGATATCGGAGAATCCGGGGACGAGGAGTTATCTGAGGCGGCGGGAGGAAAAGGGGACCCCATCGCCGAGACGGAGCATACGTTTTCTATCGTATCGGACGAGGATAAGGTAAATAACGTAACAAGTAAGCCTGATCCTAACAATTATTGGGCAACGGCAAGAGGTCCTGTAGATCAGAATAACGGAGAAGCTTGGATTTATACAAATCGCGTAGAAAGTTCGAATAACAGTTCTTGTTATGTCATAGCAACCATTAATTTTGGCGGTTACCTCTTGACGGCTTTGCGTAACGGGAGGGTAACATCTTTGAAAATAACGGCATATTGGAGTGTACATGCTTGGGTGAATGGCGGAAGCTCAGATTATAACGGCTATATTGATATTAGTACGACGGCGATAAGCGGTAGCGCCGTGGGAGATATTCATACAAACCATTCCAACGGTGAAAAGGGTGCTAACAATCAACAGTTTTTTAACAATAACGAAGGTACGATCTCCGGAGACCAGCTTACTACGGTAGCAACCAACGGGAAGTTCTATGTCAAGGTTTGGGCATGGAGTTGGCGTAGCGGTTCGGGTCAGGCTCACAGCGCCGCGGTGTTGGAGAACGTCAAGATAAATCCCGTTTACAATACGCCGTCCGTGTCTTTTACGAGCGGCAACACGACAGCGGGGACGGTAACGGCGTTTACGAGCATAGGCGCCGCGGCGAGTACGAACGCGGCGGCGGTATCGGCGAAGGCGACGAGGCAATCGACGGCGACGGCTCAAAATAACTATTATTTTAGGAATTGGACCTGGGGAGCAAGCAACAGCGCGACGACAAGACTTCTTACCTTTAGCGACGAGTTTTATACATACGCGGGGAATCTGGACGCCGTGGCAAATTTTGCCGCCATACCTTTTTCCGGCGGTAGTACATTTACGTATAACGGCGGAGGACAAGGACCGACGGTTGACGCAAGCGCGGAATATACCGTTACAAACAGATATGTAAACCGAGCGGGCACGGCGGCATACGACAGCTCTACAAAACCTACAGGCGCCGGGGAATACACTTTTGAGGCGACGCTTGAGCGCGACGGCGAGACGGTGGGGACGGGGAGCGTCGACTTTGAGATAACGCAGGCGGTTTTGACGATAACGCCGGCTTCGGCGGCGGTGGCGACTAAGCCTTACGACGGCGATAACAGGACGCACGGCTTCGGCTTGGTTATTCAAGAGTCGGGGAGCGGCTGGGATCTTCTCGTGACGGGCATAGCGGCGACCGATTCGGTAGCGTCGGTTCTGATAGAAAGAGTCTCGGGAAATGTAAATCCCAATCATAATTATGATTCGAAGGACGCAGGGGTAAGGTATATAAGGGTAGATTTGGAGCTTATAAATACCAACTATTCTCTGGCGACAACCATATACGACCTTCCCGCGCGAATAGATAAACGGCAGATAACCGTGACGGTCAATTCCTCCGTGAACGTAACGAACACGGCGGTGCAAAAAACCTACGACGGCACGACGAACGCGCCCGCCGGTTTCTTTTCCATGACGGGGACGGGGGATAACTTCCTCGGTAACTTTATCGTGATAGAGGCGAAGAACTGTAAATATGTCGACGACACGGAATGGTACGGCTACGGTGCGGATACTATCGACGACGTGCTCTCTCTGGCTTCGGGCTATCTATATAACGACAAGGACGTTTCCGCCGCCGCGTATCTCATGCTAGGTGGGAAAATCACCCTGAAGGATACCGACAACTATGAGCTGACGATAGACGACACATTTAATATTCCCGCAAAAATAACGCAAAAAACACTTACGATCTCGACGAAAACGCCGACGATATCCAAGCGCTACGACGGGGACGCGGATGTAAAACCCGCCGTAACTTACGCCGATTTGGAAGATTATCTGGATATTTCCGGATACGAAAATGCGGAAGATTTTAACGTGATAAAAAGCTTTTTTGCAAGCTTGAGTTTCGTATATACAAACGCCGATATCGCGTCGAACAAAACGGCGTATCTTACCTTGACTTTTGATAGTGATTCAAATTATGCGCTTCCGAATATAGGCGAGGGAGTCGGCGTGTATAAGTTTAATTATGCCGCCGTGGAAATATTGCATAAGGAAGTAGCTTCGTTGGACGCGATAGAGATAATCTACGGAGCCGCGAAGCCTACGACGGGAGTTTCCGCGCGCGACGCGTTAAACGCCGTGTTAACCGGAACGATAGCGTGGACTCAAGGTTCGTCGTTGGACGCCGTCGTGTATCCGACGGTATACGGTAACGAATTGAGCTATACTTGCGTCGTCATGTTTACGCCCGACGATTTACTCTATGAAACAAAGGCATTGAGTCTGAGCCTAAAAGTCAAAAGAGCCGAAATAACGGCGCTATCGATACCGTCCATAACCTACGGACAAGAAAAACCGACGAGTGCGACGGGAACGGGCGTACTTGTGGAAACGCCGACGGTGACGATAACAGACTGGGCGCACGTCGGACTTAATGGTATAACTTATCCCAACGCGGATAATTATACGGGAAACGTGACCTTTACGAGCGACGACCCGAACTATAACGACGGCACTTTAAGCGCTACGCTTGTGGTTAATAAAGCCTATATAACGGCGTTGTCGATATCCGCTATAACCTATGGACAAGAGAAACCGACAAGCGGAACGGGAACGGGCGTATTGTCGCAAACGCCGACGGTAACGATAACGGGCTATGACGCCTCGGGTTTAAGCGGCGTACAATATCCGAACGCAAATACTTCGGGCTATACGGGGAACGTTACGTTTGTTTCGGACGACCCGAATTACAACGACGGCACTTTAAGCGCTACGCTTGTGGTCGATAAAAAAGAAATTACGGTAAGCGCAAACAGCGTGGGAACCTTAAGTAAGGAGTACGACGCGACAAAGACGCCCGACGAAACGGCTTTTGGAGCTCTCGGAATATATCTGGATATTAGCGGACTTTTTGGCGGCGACGTAATAAACGATATATTTGATATCACCAAGTGGGAATACGATTACGCGAGCGTCGCCGTGGCAAGCAAAGTCATATTAACCGTGGAGTTGAACGGCTCAAGCGGAGCGAATTATAAAATAATTGGCGTAAGCGAAAGCGAGTTTACCGCCGATTACGACGCCTCTATAACCCCGAAAGCATTGACGCTTGCGGAAAAAGTTCCGGAGATTTCAAAGATTTACGACGGCGATAACGAAGCGCCCGCGTCCGCGAAGTCGGTGTCTAACTTAGAAACATATATAGATATAATCGGGTATGCGGGAAGCGATAGTTTTTCCGATATAGTCGATTGGTTCGGAATAACGAGTTTCGTTTATAATTCCGCCGATATCGGTACGAATAAGACGGCGACGTTGACGATAACTTTTAGCGCGGGGGCAAACTATACGGTATCGCAAATTGTATTCGTATACAGTTACTTCGGCGTAAAGATAACCGCGGGAGAGATAACGTTGGCGCTGAAAGCGTCCACTCCCTCTATTTCAAAGGTGTACGACGGGACAAGGACCGCGACCGTAGCCATAAACGGTACGAATATTACGGACTATTTGGAAAAGACGGCGGGGAGCTTTGCAATGGGCGACGGCATAGCCGACATAATAACCACGTACGTCTATGAATACGACTCTGCGGATGCCGGTTTGGCGGCGGCGGGCAGGGTAATAATATTGACCTTGACCGGAAATCCGAATTATACCTTGACCGTAACGGAGTTTCGTATTCCCGCCACTATAGAAAAGGCCGATATAACGGCGCTATCGATACCGTCCATAACCTACGGACAAGAAAAGCCGACAAGCGGAACGGGAACGGGCGTACTTTTGGAAACGCCGACGGTGACGATAACGGGCTACGCCGCCTTGGGTTTAAGCGGCGAACAATATCCGAACGCGGACACATATACGGATTACGTTACGTTCGTTTCGGACAACCCGAATTACAACGGCGGTACTTTAAGCGCTACGCTTGTGGTTAATAAAGCCGATATAACGGCGTTGTCGATACCGTCCATAACCTACGGACAAGAAAAACCGACGAGTGCGACGGGAACGGGCGTACTTGTGGAAACGCCGACGGTGACTATAACCGGTTGGGCGCACGTCGGACTTAACGGTATAACTTATCCCAACGCGGATACATATACGGATTACGTTACGTTCGTTTCGGAAAACCCGAATTACAACGACGGCACTTTAAGCGCTACGCTTGTGGTTAATAAAGCCGATATAACGGCGTTGTCGATACCCTCTATAACCTACGGACAAGAGAAGCCGACGAGTGCGACGGGAACGGGCGTACTTTTGGAAACGCCGACGGTGACGATAACGGGCTGGGCGCACGTCGGACTTAACGGTATAACTTATCCCAACGCGGATACATATACGGATTACGTTACGTTCGTTTCGGACAACCCGAATTACAACGACGGCGCATTGAGCGTGACGCTTACGATAGCGCAAAAGACTCTGGAGCTAAAGGTAATAGCCGATCCCGCCGTGACTTACGACGGAAATAATCATTATGACCTCATAAGATACGTTCTGTCATATTTATCCGGCGACTCGGCGGTCACAACGGAAATGCCGCCTATAGTGTTAATAAATATATCGGCTTACTATAACGGCGTATTGTACGACGGGAACGTAAGCGAGAACAACATAATCAAAGCTATGACGTATGAGGTAACGTACGGCGTCGATATTTCCTCGGCTATATCGAATAACTATATAGTGGCGAACGCTTCGGGAACAATCGTGATAAACAAGGCTTTGGCGGTATTCACTTTGGAGCGCGACGACACTTATCTGAGCGTCAAGAGCCAAGCGACGGATTTGAAACCGAACGGATATAACGCCGTGTACAGCCACAGCGAGGATGAAGCGGGCTTTGTCAGACCGATAACGGACAAAGCCGAAGTCAATAAATACCGCAAATACGGCGTGACGGTAACGCTTCTCGGCGACGACGCGATAAATTACGAAGCCGTTCAACCGGGAGAGTCGGAAGCGTACGAGAGCTTTTTGCTGGCGGTTGCCGCCAACGCAGGCGAAGCGGCGGGAATGTTGGCGCTCTCTTATATACTGTTTTTAATAATCGGAAACGCGATTCGGGCGAAAAAATCGTATGCGGTGGCGAAAGCCGCATCCGACGCGGCGCGCGCGGAATTATACGCTTCGGAGAAAGCGCGCATAACGGGATTGAGGGAGATAGACATGGACGTGGTAAAAGGAACAAACCTAAATCCCGAAGCCGAGCCCACGAAAATCTATAAAAAATCAAATATCCCGAATAACGACGTCGAAGTCAATATCGACTTGGTAAACAGGGTAAAGAAAGGAACGACGCAACCGGATTTGAAGAAGAACGCCGACGTTTCGAGACCCGAGCGCAGCTGGTAAAGCTTAACCGCATACGATTTTTATGCGGATAACAAAAAAGATCGAAAAGAGAACGCGGAGGATAGGTTTTTGGTAAAAACTTTTCTTCCGCGTTCGTTTATTAGACCTTTTTGGGAATTGCTCCGCTTAAACGTCGGCAAATTACGCGGATAAAAAAAAGAAGAGAGGAAATCCCATGACAAGAGTTATGTTTGTCTGTCACGGCAATATATGCCGTAGCCCGATGGCGGAATTTGTCTTTAAGGACATGTTGGCGCGCGAGGGAAAGGAAAAGAATTTTACGGTTTGTTCGCGCGCCACAAGCGAGGAGGAGATAGGCAATCCCGTTCATACGGGCACGCTGACAAAGCTAAAAAAAGAGGGAATAGCCGCTCCTCCTCACCGCGCGACCTTGTTGGTAAAAGAGGACTATTATCGTTATGATTACTTTTTGGGTATGGACGTAAGCAATGTAAATTCTATGCGCCGCCTTTTTTCCCGTCACGCCGACGTAAAAATTTATCGTCTTTTGGACTTTACAAAAAATCCGCGCGACATTGCCGACCCGTGGTATACGGGGGATTTTGACGCGTGCTATCGCGATATAGCGGAGGGTTGTAAAGAGTTTTTTACATGGCTTACGCATAAAAATGCGTAAAAGCCGATATGAAATAAAAAACCGGACGGCAGAAAGTTTCGCATAAAAAAGTTTTAAAAAGTTTTTAAAAAACTATTGACAGATTTGGTATTTAATGTTATTATATATGTAAACAGATTGTATATATGGTTTAGCGAAACCGTAATCAACAAAGGAAGTGGGGAAATGGCATATTCAAGCGATATACTAAGAGGGCATACCGAGACCGTTATACTTAAAATTTTGCTTGAAAAAGACAGCTACGGATACGAGATAACCAAGCGTATTTTGGAGGACTCACACGGGCGCATAGACATAAAGGACGCGACTATTTACATGGCTTTTAGGCGTATGGAAATAGACGGCTTGATATGCACGTATTGGGGCGACGGAATAGGCGGAGCGAGGCGGCGGTATTACAGCATTACCGACAAAGGCCGAAAGCTTTATGCGGAAAAGCTAGAGGAATGGATAGACATAGACAAAATATTAAATAATTTAATAAGGAAGTGAAGCACTATGAGAGAAGCATTTCAAAAATACCTTGACAAAAGGTTTTCGAGTTACAAAAAGTCAAAAGCTCTAAACGATTTTAAAGAAGAGCTTTTGAGCAACCTTAACGAACGGTTCGAAGAATTTAAAGCCGAAGGCTTATCCGACAACGAAAGCTACAAAAGAAGCATAGAATCTCTTGGCGACTACAGCGACGCGCTAAAGACCTTGGACGCGCATACGCCCGCAAAAACAATGGTGACTTATTCAAAGTTGATATTAAGCGTTTCGGCGTTGTATTTTGTTTTATTGATTACGGCGTATTTGGGAATATCTTTTTTGACTAAAGGATGGTCAAAGACTTGGCTTATCGTTCTCGTGGGAAGCGTGCTATATGTAGTCGTAATGTTCATTCTAAATTCCAAAAACGCTCTTGCTAACCAAAAAAACGGGAAAATGCGCTTTAACGTATTGGCGATATTTACCGCGGTTATGTTGTTATCGTATTTTTTCATCTCTTTCGTAACGAAGAAATGGGGAATTACGTGGCTTATTCCGATAGATTTTTTTGCGGTTTGGCTTGTGGCGGATATTTTTCTTACCAAATTAAAAAAGAAAAAAGCTATGCGCATAAGAATCAGCTTTGCGATAATGACTTTTGCAGCGGCGTTATATCTAACGGTTTCGGAATTGATAAGCGGGATATGGAGTTTTTCATGGCTCATAGTGTTAGGCGGAGTTATAATTATGCTTGCGTATCTTACCGCGCAGTATTACGGCAATTACCGCGATGAGATAAAAAGCGGAAAAGACGACGACTAAATTTTTTTGAAAAGACGACGAAGCGAAGCTTATAAAAAACGGCTTTGCTTCGGTTTTTTTTACGCCTTTTCTCTTTAAACTTCAATTGCGTGCGATTAGCGTTTACGTTCGCGTTTAAGCGCCTTTGCAAAATTATTTGTTTGGAATACGTTTTTTTGCTTTACAATTTATAAATAATAAGCTATAATAAACTAGCGTTTTTCACTTATTGTATAAAAAATCACATTTTTTTGATAAAAAATAAAAAACGCATATCCTTATTCGCTGCTTTTTGTTTTAACGCGGCGAATCGTTAATGTCCAAAAGGAGGTAGAATTATGAATAAATACGAAGTTTTGTATATTATTCGGAACGAGCTTAGTGACGAGCAAAAAACGGCATTGGTTGATAAATTTAAATCAATCATTGAAACCATGGGCGGAATCGTCGAGTCTGTCGATAAGTGGGGTACAAAAAAGTACGCTTATCCTATCGATTACAAGACCGAAGGTTATTATGTACTCATGAATTTTGTAGCCGCGCCGGAAGTTCCCCACGAACTTGAGCGTCAAATGCAGATCACAGACGGCTTTGTTCGGAAGCTAATTTTGAAGAAATAACGAACGGAGGAAGGGTTTATGAACAAGGTATGGTTGATAGGCAATCTTACGAAGGATCCGGAGCTTACCACCACGACGTCGGGTATTTCGCTTTGTAAATTTACGCTTGCCGTACAAAGACGCTTTCAGAATGCCGACGGCAACAGGGAAGCGGATTTTTTTCCTATAATAGTTTGGAGAAATCAAGCCGAAAATTGTGGGAAATATCTTAAAAAAGGCAATAAAGCCGCTATTATCGGCTCCGTTCAGACGAGATCGTACGACGCGCAGGACGGTTCTAAGAGATACATTACCGAGATTGTCGCGGACGAAGTTCAGTTTTTAAGCGCGAAAGAAAGTATTTCCGATCAGGCGATGAGCGATGCGGACGAACCGCAGCCGTTGCCTAAATATGAGAGAAAAGCCGAGTTACGACCGGTAGACGAAGATCTCCCATTCTAAATTATAATAAAAAACGAGGAATTTTTATATGAGTGAAAATAATACAAATAAGGACATGAAACGTCCAATGAAGCGCATTCCCAAAAAAAAGGTTTGCATGTTTTGCGTTGACAAAATCGACGAAGTTGATTATAAAGACGTCGTTAAATTAAAGAAGTTTATAACCGAAAAAGGCAAGATGATGCCCAGAAGAATGACGGGTACGTGCGCTAAGCATCAGAGAATACTTGCCGAGTCTATTAAACGCGCAAGAGTCATGGCGCTTTTACCTTTTAAAGGGGAATAATCCGCGCATAAAACGCCCTTTACGGCGTGCTTTCTAAAAAACTCCGGTTGACGGAGTCAATATTAAACGGTGCGACAAGCGTCATAAAGTTTACTTTTTGACGCTTGTTTTTATGCGCGGCAATAGCGGTTGTTCTTTTTTCGCGGAATTTTTTTGAAAGGGGTATACAAGCGAAAAAAAGTATGATATAATTATGACGCTATAAGAAAAGACTCGCGCGGAACGCAAATAAAAAGGAAGAGTGTTTTATGAAGATTAAGAAACCTAAGAAATTGAAAGGAATATTGATTACACTCTCGTCGCTTATCGCATTTTTTTTCGTCGCTTATTTTATCGGGCGCGACGAAAAAATCGCCGAGTGGATTACCTTGCACATTACGCGCTATTATATAGGAGCCGTGTCTTTTATAACTTCAAAAATACCTTTTTCGTTATATGAATTTTGTGTCGCGGCTTGCGTAATATGGATTGTAATCTTACTAATTATCGTTGTAGTCGGCTTAAAAAAGAAGAAAATCCGCTTTGTTTTCAGGAGCGTATTGATTTTTTTGATAGCCGCGGTGAGCGTCGCCGATATCTATATGTTTACCGCGGGAATCACGTACAACCGCGCTCCGCTTCCGATTTTGACCGACAACGATTATGACAATACATACGGTTATAAAAAGGTGTACAATGCGGCGTACGGTTTTTTGCGCGATTATGATAATATCTCTCGCGAGCTTCCGCGCGATGAATATGGAATGGTTGTTTCACCATATTCCGTCGAACAATTAAACGCGCTTTTGAACGAGGAATTTAAGCGCTTAGAGGACGATTATTTCTTTTCGGTTATGCCGACGGTAAAGGTAGCCGACAACGCCGTGATGACTTCGGGCATCGCGGGTTTAGCGTTTATACCTTTTGGCGAAGCGAATATCAACGCGACTCTCACGGCGGTGCGCTTGCCGTATGTTGTGGCGCATGAAATAGCGCATATAAAGGGTATAATACGCGAGTCGGACGTAGAGCTTACGGTTTGCCGGTTGCTTTTGACCTCCGAAAACGCATTTTTTCGCTACAGCGGATATTTTGAATTTTTGCGGCAACTCGAATCGGCTCTTATAATAAGCAAAAACAACGTTTATGAGGCGGGAGAATTAATCCGCAGAAGATTTCCGACGGCGTCCGCGTCTTCGTCGGTTCCACAAGACGCTTCTTGGTTCGAAAAAAACATATTTTATCCCGTCGATAAATCATTTGACAGAATACACGACGTGTTGTATGATTTGGTTTACCGAATGTTCGGAGAAGAAGGTTGGTCGGACAGCTACAAAAGTCCGTACGGTGTCGTCGGGACGGGTGAAAAGATAGCTTCCGATTATATATACGACGAAGAGATTGGCGCGTATATTCCATGCGCGTGGACGAACGTATACAAGCCGATTTATTCCGAAATGCACAAAATGCTTTTCTCAATATATGAAACGGATCTCGCGTGGATAGACAAAACTGAGGAATTTTGGTATGTGGGACCGGAAGGAGAAGCGCCTTCTATGTTCGTCGCGCTCGTCATAAATCCGGACGGAACATACGAGTGTCTTGCCACATACTTTTCGAACCAAATGATTGCGTGGGTTATAGAGCAATTCGGAAATAGCGACGAAGCCCGTATACTCTATTGGATCACGGAGGAAGAGTATTACATAGACGGATATTACTTTGAGTTGCGCATATCTTATTCGCATAAAGATTATCCTACTTACACGCTTAATCCGCCGATTATTATATCCTAATCCGGAAAGCGACGGATACGTAAGTTTTATGGACGGCAAGCTTATGATTTCCGATTATGCGGACGATGCGCCCGCGGAATATTCGGAAGGAATTGACCGGACACTTAACCGATAAAAGAAGCATTGGCGGGTATATTATTCTAAAAACGGGTAAATTATATTCTGAGTATACTCGCGCCGAAGGAGCGGCGATAAAAAATATGTTCATAGAGCGCGTTCAAAAAAACATAATAGAGAATAACATGATAAAGCGGGGCGAAACGATAGCCGTCGCCGTTTCGGGCGGCGTTGATTCGACGGTTCTGCTTTTTGTGCTGAACGCATTGAGGGATGAGCTCGGCTTTAATGTAGCGGCGGTCAATGTGGAGCACGGCATACGGGGTAAGGAGTCTTTATCCGACAGTGAATTTGTACGCGGTTTTTGTGAGGATAACGGTATAAAATTTTTTGGATTTTCGGCGGATATTCCGTCTTTGGCGATAAAGGAAGGCACAAGTTACGAGGAATGCGCGAGGAACAAGCGTTATGAAATATTTGAAGAATTGTTAAAAAGCGGGAAATGCGACAAAGTGGCTCTCGCTCATCACGCCGACGACCAAGCCGAAACGATTTTTATGCGCATAATGCGCGGAACCGGAATAAGAGGTCTCTCCGGAATGAGTTATGTAAGAGACGGTGCGTTTATCCGTCCGCTTTTGGATATCAAAAAATCCGATATAATGCTCTTCGCGTCAAAAAACAAGATACCGTATGTGACGGACGGCAGTAATTTTGAAGACGCGTATACGAGGAATTATATAAGAAATACAATCTTTCCGTTGTTAAGCGAGAGGTTTGACGTTACGGACGCGCTTTTGCGGTTGTCCGAGAACGCGTTCGGCGCCGTGGAGTACCTTGACAAATGCGTAGACGGTTTGGGGATAATATACGAAAAAAATGCCGTCAAAGCGCCTTTAAAAGTCTTTGACGAACCGATTTTATTGAATATGACAGTTATAAAATGCTTCAAGCACTTAGGCGTTTTTAAGGATATAGAAAGGCGGCATGTGGAAGAACTGAAAAAACTCTCTGGAGTCGATAACGGCGGACGGTTGGATATGCCTTTTGGCATTGCCGCGGTCAAGGAGTACGGATATATAACCTTTTACATTAAGGAAAAGGACTGCGCAAAAACGCGCGAATTAGGCTTTTTTGACGTTTTAAAAGTTGGTGAATGCGTTTTTGGAGAATACAAATTGGAATTACGCGAATACTCTAATTACGAGAGTATTTCCGATATTAAAAACTTTCATATTAAAAAAAATAAGGACGGATATGCCGCGTTGGTTATGGATGCGGACCGGATTCCGGAACGCGCTGTGAGAAGAACTATGAAGAGCGGCGACGAATTTAAAAAATTCGGAGGCGGCACAAAAAAGCTTTGCGATTATTTTACCGATATAAAAATTCAAAAAAGGTTGAGGACGGCGCTTCCGTTGATAGCTTCCGAAAATAAAATTTTGGCGGTGGCGGGAAAGGAAATAAGCGACGACGTCAAGATTGACAAAGAGACAAAGAGGCGGCTGATATGCTTATTGACGATGCTTTAAAGGCTCTTGCGAAAATTTTTTTGCCGAACACCCTTTATATCGTCGGCGGGTGCGTGCGAAACGCCTTGATGGCGACGACTCCGACCGATATCGACCTTTGCGGAGCGTTGACGCCCGACGAGGTCTTTGTATTGGGCGGCAGTCATAAGGAACTAAAAATCATACCCGTAAATCCGAGGATAGGTACGCTTAAGCTTATATTTCGCGGACAACAATACGAATATACGGCTTTTCGCCGCGATAACTATGACATCGGAGGAGCGCACAGACCCGAAGAGGTCGTATTTACCCGCCGAATAGACGACGACGCGAAGAGAAGAGATTTTACGGTTAATGCGGTTTATTACGATATCGTTAACCAAAAAACCGTCGATCCGCTGGGCGGGATAGGGGATATAGTCAAAAAGACGTTAAAGACGTGCGCGAAACCCGAAAAAACGCTTTCTGAAGACGGGTTACGCCTCATGCGTCTTGTGCGCTTCGCGGCGGAATACGGCTTTTCAATAGACGAAGAAACATTTAGCGCGGCGAAAAAATACGCGGCGCTTTTGGAAAAAATCTCTCCCGAACGCAAGCGTCTTGAGCTTGTCGGAATACTAAACGCCGATAATATTTCTCCGGAGAGCGGAATGCGCGGGGTGGAGAGAGGGCTGAATCTGTTGTGTGAAATAGGACTTTTGAAATATATTATACCGGAGCTTGAGGATTGCGTAGGCTTTAATCAGAGCGCAAAATATCACAAATACGATGTGTTTACCCATATTATAAAGACGACGGCATACGCGCCGAAACGCATACGTCTTGCGGCGCTGTTCCACGATATAGGAAAACCGCAATGCTTCAAAGAAAACGGAAATATGTACCGCCATTCGGATTACGGCGTCGAAACGGCAAAAATCAGACTCGGCGCTAACGGATTGAGATTTTCAAAAGATGAAATAAACCGCGCTTTGAAACTGATATGCCATCACATGTACGATATTGACGGAAGAGCCGCCGAAAAAAAGGTCAGGATTTTTATACAGGAAAACGCGGAAATTATTCCGGATCTATTGGAATTAAAAAAAGCCGATTATGCGGCGAAGGGTTTTGACGACGGAGTATGTCAATCTGCTTTGAAATTGGAGCGGATTTTTAACGAGATGAGGGAGCGGGGGATACCGACGTCCGTTTCCGAATTAAAAATTAACGGAGGCGACGTTCGCGCGTTAGGTTTTTTGAAAGAAGAAATCGGTTCGGTGTTGAGGCATGTCTTATACGCTTCGGCGGACGCCCCTCGGATGCTTACAAGAGAAGCGCAGCTTGCCGCGGCGAGGAGCATGAAAAAACGGATCTGATAAAAAAGTCCGAAATATTAGAGTTTTTGTTAAATAAACAGCGTATAAAACGGGGCTTGCGCACGAGAATGTGTAAGCCCCATACATAAAAAATTATAGCGTAATCGCGAGTTGACAACACTACAAAAAAGTGATATAGTTAATTTGCATAGGGTTAACTATGGATTACTAATACCACGCGAAGGGAGCGGCATAAATGGAAAAAACCTATAAAATAAGCGGAATGAGTTGCGCGTCATGCGCAAGCAGGGTGGAGCGGGCGATTGCGAAGATAAACGGCGTTGAATATTCGTCGGTAAATTTAGCTACGGAAAAGCTTACCGTAAGGTTTGACGACGGGCTTGTGACGCCTCAAATAATAAAGGACGCCGTTATAGAAGCGGGATACAAGCTTGTGTCGGATGAAAGTAAAAGAACCGTGACTCTATCGGTTTTCGGGATGAGTTGCGCGTCGTGCGCGAGCGGAGTGGAGAGAGCGTTGAACGACATTGACGGCGTATCGAGCGCGTCCGTAAACTTAGCGACGGAAAAAGCGACGATAAGCTATGACGCGCAAAGTGTGAGACCGTCGATATTAAAAAAGGCAATAGAGGACGCCGGATACAAAGCGAGCGACGCCGCCGATATATTTGCGGCGGACGAAGACAAAATCAAAAAAGATAAAGAAATACGAATATTATGGATTAAATTTGCGGTAGCCGCGGTGTTTGGATTGGGTTTGTTGTATTTTGCTATGGCGCCTATGCTTTTGAACGCGCCTATACCAGAAGCCTTTCATCCGATGATGAAGCCGCTAAATTATGCGTTGCTTCAGCTTTTTTTGACGGCGCCGATTATCGCGGTCGGATACAAATTTTATGTCGTCGGATTTAAGGCTATTATAAAGCGCAATCCGAATATGGATTCTCTTATCGCAACAGGCACCGCCGCTGCGGTCGCTTATAGCGTATATTCTCTGATAAGAATTATTTTGGGCGACGGTATGGCGGTTGAGAATTTGTACTTTGAGACGGCGGGAGTAATTATAGCTTTGATTTTGCTTGGCAAAACGCTTGAAGCCGTTTCGAAAGGCAAAACGGGCGAGGCAATAAAGAAGCTTATGGGGCTTGCGCCAAAAACGGCGACGGTTATAAAGAACGGAAAAGAAATCGAAGCGCCGATAGAAGAGGTGGAAGTTGACGATATAATACTTGTCAAACCGGGCGAGAAGATACCCGTGGACGGAATAGTTATCGGCGGGAATACGTCCATAGACGAATCGATGCTGACCGGCGAAAGTATTCCCACGGAAAAGAATATCGGGGATAAGGTATACGCGGCAAGCATAAATAAAAACGGATCCGTAACGTTTCGGACGACGAGAGTGGGAGCGGATACGGCTTTGGCTAGGATAATCAAGCTTGTAGAAGACGCACAAGGCTCAAAAGCGCCGATTGCAAAGATTGCCGACGTAGTATCGGGATATTTTGTGCCGGTGGTATTCGGAATAGCGGTTTTG
>JAISQX010000066.1 GCA_031273965.1 Clostridiales bacterium | reverse complement strand
AAGCCGGAGACTATCAATTATCGTACTCAAAAGCCCGAAAGATACGGACTTTTTTGCGAAAGGATATTCGGTCCGACGCACGATTGGGAATGTTATTGCGGGAAATATAAGAGAATACGTTATAAAGGCGTTATTTGCGACAAGTGCGGCGTCGAAGTGACAAAGAGCAAAGTGAGAAGAGAGAGAATGGGACATATCGAGCTTGCGGCGTCGGTTTCGCACATTTGGTATTTCCGCGGAGTACCCTCGCGTATCAGCATAGCTCTTGACATGTCGCCAAAAGACGTGGAGCAGGTATTGTATTTTGTTTCGTATGTGGTTATGGACCCGGGCGAAACGACTCTTCAAAAGAAACAAGTGATAATAGAAAAAGAATATAGGGAGCTTATCGAAAAATACGGTCAAAAAGCCTTTCGCGTCGGCATGGGCGCAGAGGCTATCAAGGAGCTTTTGACCGAAATCGACCTTGAAAAAGAAACCGTCGCGATAAAAAAGATAATAGCGAGCACCACGGGTCAAAAAAGACTCAAGGCAGTAAAGAGACTTGATATAATAGAATCCTTTAGAAGAAGCGGAAACCGTCCCGAATGGATGATGTTGGACGTTCTGCCGGTAATACCCCCCGAAATCCGTCCGATGGTACAGCTTGACGGCGGAAGGTTCGCTACAAGCGACTTGAACGATCTGTACAGAAGGGTTATAAACAGAAACAACAGATTGAAAAGACTTTTGGAGTTGTCCGCTCCGGACATAATAATACGGAACGAAAAAAGAATGCTTCAGGAAGCCGTTGACGCTTTGATAGACAACGGTAGACGCGGAAAAGCCGTTTCCGGCGCGGGGAACAGAGAACTGAAATCGCTTTCCGGTATGCTCAGGGGCAAACAGGGTAGATTCCGTCAAAATCTTCTCGGAAAGCGCGTAGACTATTCGGGACGTTCGGTTATCGTCGTGGGACCCGAACTCAAGCTTTACCAATGCGGATTGCCCAAAGAAATGGCGCTGGAACTATTTAAGCCTTTTGTAATGAAAGAGCTGGTCGCGCAAAATCACTGCCATAACATAAAGAGCGCAAAACGCTTTGTGGAGAGAGGAAAGCCGGTAGTTTGGGATATACTTGAAAACGTTATAAAAGACCATCCCGTACTGTTAAACCGCGCCCCCACGCTTCACCGACTCGGCATACAGGCTTTTGAGCCGGTATTGGTGGAGGGCAGAGCGTTAAAAATACACCCTCTGGTGTGTTCGGCTTTTAACGCGGACTTTGACGGAGACCAAATGGCGGTGCACGTACCGCTGTCAATCGAGGCGCAGGTAGAGGCGAGATTTTTGATGCTGTCGACAAACAATATTCTCAAGCTTTCCGACGGAAAGCCCATAGTTTCGCCGACGCAGGATATCGTCATAGGAATCTATTATTTGACGATAGAAAAACCGGGAGCTAAAGGCGAGGGCAGGAAATTTAAGTCGACAAACGAGGCGCGCATGGCGTACGAAATCGGCGAAATAGAGTTGCAAGCCAAGATAACGGTCAGAAAGACGGCGGAAGTGGACGGCAAAATCGTCACAAAAAATCTCAACACCACAGTCGGACGTATAATTTTTAACGAAAATATACCTCAGGATTTGGGGATGACGCCCAGAAATGATCCGGAACAGATGCTTGACCTGGAAGTCGATATGCTTGTGGATAAGAAGATGCTTAGCAAAATCATCGACCGCGTTTACAAGACGAAGGGTTCTACCGGCACAGCGGACGTTCTCGATAAAATCAAGCAAATGGGCTTTAAATATTCGACAATCGGCGCCATAACCGCCAGCGTTTTTGATATGACTATACCGGAAATCAAAAAACAAGTTGTCGAAGAAGCCGAAGAAAAGATAATCGAAATAGAAAAACACTTTAAAAGAGGTTTTGTAACCGAAGAGCAAAGATATAACGAAGTCGTAAAAACGTGGAAAGACGCCACCACAAAGGTGGAGGAAGCGTTGTTGAGCGTTCTCGGAGAATTTAATCCGATAAGGATGATGAGTAAATCCGGAGCAAGAGGAAACTCGGCTCAGATAAGACAGCTTGCGGGAATGCGCGGACTTATGTCCGACCCGACGGGTAGAATTATGGAGCTTCCGGTTAAATCGAACTTTAGAGAGGGCTTGACGGTTCTGGAGTACTTTATTTCTTCGCACGGCGGAAGAAAAGGTCTTGCCGATACGGCGTTAAAGACGGCGGACTCCGGATATTTGACGAGGAGGCTTGTCGACGTCGCTCAGGAAATGATTATAAGGAGCGAGGATTGTCAGGATGTCAAAGGTACGGCGGTTCAAGCGATAAGAGGCTCTAAGGGCGAAATAATCGAGCCGCTTCGCGACAGAATAACCGGAAGATATGCGGTAAACGACGTTGTTAATCCGGCGACGGGCGAAGTTTTGGCAAACGGCAACGAAATGATCTCGGAGGAATCCGCGTCGGCGATAGAAGCCGCGGGAATAGAAGAGGTGGCGATTAGGAGCATATTGACGTGCAAAGCGCGGTACGGAGTGTGCGCAAAGTGTTACGGCAGGGATATGGCGAGCGGAAAAACCGTTAGGATAGGCGAAGCGGTGGGAACCATAGCCGCGCAATCGATTGGCGAGCCCGGCACGCAGCTTACAATGAGAACCTTTCACACGGGCGGCGTCGCCGTCAGCGACGACATTACGCAAGGCTTGCCGCGCGTGGAAGAGCTTTTTGAAGCGCGCAAACCGAAAGGTATGGCGGTTGTATCCGAGGTTGCGGGAACGGTTAAAATAGCCGATTCGGATAATAGAAAATTAGTAGAGATTACAACGCCTGACGGAGAGGTTAAGCCGGTATTGCTTCCTTTCGGAGCGAGGCTTATCGTTCAAACCGGCGACCGCGTGGAGCCGGGCACGCCGTTTACTCAAGGGTCTATAAATCCGCAGGATATTCTAAAAACGCGCGGCGTAAAAGGCGTGCAAGATTATTTAGCTAAGGAAGTGCAGGCGGCGTACAGAATTTCCGGCGTTGAGATCAACGACAAGCATGTCGAAATTATAGTTCGACAGATGCTTCGCAAGGTAAAGATAGAAACATCCGGAGATACGGACATGCTTCCCGGAGAGTTGGTGGATATATTTACGTACGAGAATAAGATCGAAAAAACCCTTCAAGAAGGGGGAGAACCCGCGACGGCGAAAAGGACGCTTTTGGGAATCACAAAGGCTTCGCTCGCGACGGAGTCGTTCCTTGCGGCGGCGTCGTTCCAAGAAACCGCGCGCGTTTTGACCGACGCGGCGATAAAAAACAAGACCGATAGGCTTATAGGTCTTAAGGAAAATGTTATTATCGGTAAGCTTATTCCCGCCGGAACGGGTATGAAGTGTTACAGAAACGTTTGTACGGTTCCCGTAAATCAGCCTAAGAACAGAGAAGAAATTTTTGAAGAAACGAGTGTTTTTGCCGAAAGCGTTATAGAAGAGCTTGAAGTGGAAAATATCGACGTTTTTAGTAATACCGACTCAAAGTAAAAGTCGCGATTAAAGGTTCGTGAATATTGCTTATAAAATGACCGCCGCCGTATTCAATTATACGGCGGCGGCTTAATTTTTAAGCGGGGGGAAGCGCTTTCTTATGCCGTTTATTAACCTGCAAAAAGGGTATAAACAAGGGGAACGGAACAATTTTTACGATATTCTTATAATTCCGTTTATAAATTTTTGGAAAACACTTTAAAAATTGGGCGAATTGTAGTATAATATAAATACGGAACATAAGAGGGAAATATAAGAAAGGGGGATTAAAGAGATCATGTCTTCAAAAAACACAGGTTTTTTTGGGCGGCTTTTCGGGCTTGGAAAGAAAGACGATGCCGAATCGAAATCGTATAAGAAATTGATAGAGCAAAAGCGCGTAAAAGAGATAAGATTAAAAGACTCTTCCGGCAAAGCTTGCGACGCTTTGGCATGCACGACGATAAGCAGCGGAAAAAGAATGGTTGACGACGAGGGAAACGTCGTCGTATATTCGCCTCTTAAAAGTAATATCGTTATGCCCGACGAGGAAAAAATCAAAAATAGCTCTTCAGGAAAGAAAAAATGAAGCGGCGTTTTGATGTATGAAAACAGCTCCGAGGCAACGAGCGTTTATCTCTAAATGGCGGACCGGTTTACAAAAAACTATTGACATTAAAGGCGTAATAAGTTAAACTATTACAATAGGCTTGGAATTGACTTTATATATTTATTGGTTTTGGAGGATTTTTGCTATGGGGTGCAAGTATTGCGGACGAAAAATAAGCGGCGCGGCATTATATTGCTATCATTGCGGTAAAAAGAACGGCGTAAGAAGAAACAACGCCTCTTATGCGGAAGCTTGGTCGCGTGGGGTTCAAATAGGCGCGGCTTACGGCGCGACGGGTGAAAACGGCGGTTGGGATAGCTTTAATCAAGCGCACCCCGAGTTTGCACAAAGGGGCGGCGGCGTCGGTTATTATCAGCGGCATACGGCGGCGACAAGACTGCCTGGAAAGAAAGCCGTTCGCGCGGTGAAAATTTCATATAACCAATCCTCGACAAGCGGCGATTACAATATATCCGTGGTTTCGGTTATCATAGGAATAGCCGCGGTGATTTTGAGCTTGGCGGCGGTATTCGGCGTGCCTTACGTCAATTATGCGGGCGCCGTTATAGGCGTCGTCGGAATGGTCGCCTCGGTGGTTGAGAGGTTGAAGCGCTACCAATATACGATTTTGGGATTTGCATTGGGCGCTTTAGCCGTAATGGTAGGTATAATCGCGCTGTTTTTTAACATTATATAGCGCAATACAGCGAAGCGTAGTGACATCGAGAGCCAAACGTGGATTAATATCGGCGCTTATTCCAACAAAAAGCCGATACGAAAAGTAAAATCGACGAGTTAAGCTTGCGAAATGAACATTTTTTTCTCTAAGATAGTGTCGATGCCGACATAAGTAGGGTTTGTTTGATTAGCGGCTTTTGTCTCGCAAAAATGCGGAATAGCGTCGACAAGGTACTTCTATATGAAAAAGCAAAACAAGATACTTATTTTTATATTAATAGCAGCTTTTATTACCGTTGTTATGTCGGGATGCGTCCCAAAGGATAACGGGAGTTTTGCTATTAAAATCGACGATGAGATAAGAATATACGACAGCGTAGCCGATTTTCCGGAAATTTATCTGTTCAATACAAAAAACGGAGAAAGAGTCGGCAACGGGTTTGATGATTTTTGGTACAGCGCGACAAATATCTATTTGCAAAGCGGAAAAATTTATGTAAAGAACGGAGCGCCCGCCGAATTTAGCGACAGCTTAAAAATAACTTATAAAGAAGACGGAAGTATTTATAAGCTTGTCACCGTAAAAAAGATGTTTGTGCCGTTAACCGAAATAGAGTTAAAGAGCCGCGACGATAAGACCGCGTGTCTTGCCGGCGAGTCGCTAAAGCTGTTCGTCGAATATTTCCCCGAAAATGCGAGCGAAAAGAACGCGGTAATACGCATAGAGGAAGGAAACGCGGCGCTTACGACGGACGGAACGCTTACGGTGGGAAACGACGCCGACGGCGGAGAAGAAATAAAGCTTTTGGCGGAAACGCCGGAAGGTTTGACAAGCCGTTTGACAATTTTTGTCAAGGAAAAAATAGTCATAACTACCGCGGAGGATTTCGCCAATATAAGGAGACAACCGTCCGAGGACTATGTTTTGGGTAACGATATCGATTTTAAAAACATAGGCACCGGAGTTACGATACCCAGCTTTGACGGAACGTTCGACGGGGCGGGGTATACGATTTTTAATCTCGGAATAGTTATTTCATCAACGGCGTTTTCGCAAGAGCAATATTTCGGTTTATTCAATGTTTGCGACGGAAAAATATACAATCTAAAAGTGGAAAATTTCTCCGTTACGGGACAGAGCAGTCAGAGCGGAACTTGGATATATGCGGGCGGGGTTGTCGGACTTCTTACGAGCAACGGTATCATTGAAAACGTGCGCGTTACGGGAACCGTAAACATAAGCAGAAGCGCTTCGGCGGCGGGCG
>JAISQX010000004.1 GCA_031273965.1 Clostridiales bacterium | reverse complement strand
AGCTAACCCTCTTTATCCCGTACCTAAAATATTTACCAAAGACGATTTTATGAAGATTTACAAACAAATACAAGCGTAAAGGGAGAAAACCATAACCAAGTTATCAATATGCGGTGGCTTTGTAAACCTTAACGCTTGTAAAAAAAATAAAAAACTGCCGAATTATCGGCTTTTTTTATTTGTTTTTGAGCGTTGTTATGATATAATTAGAGTGGGTCAAAAATCTGATAAACACGCGACCCGAAGAGGCGTATATGGCGGAAGTAGTTTTGGACGTTCAAAATCTTACCAAGGTTTACGGCGAAAGAAAGTCGGTTGATAATGTTTCGTTTCAGGTTTATGCGGGCGAGGTGTTCGGTTTTTTGGGACCGAACGGAGCCGGTAAGACGACGACGATAAGAATGATTTCCGGTTTGGCGAGCGTTACCGAGGGAGAAATCTTTATCGCGGGATATTCTATAAGAAAAAACTTCAAAAAAGCCGTGTCTTGCTTAGGCGGTATAATAGAAAATCCGGAGATGTATAAGTATATGACCGGATACGACAACATGAAGTATTACGCAAGCCTTTATAACGGAATCACAGAGGACGATATTTGGGAAGTCGTCAAGCTCGTAAAAATGGAAAATCGCATACACGAGAAGGTAAAAAAATATTCTTTGGGAATGCGTCAAAGGGTGGGCATAGCCCAAAGCCTTTTACACCATCCGCGTATCCTCATACTTGACGAACCGACTAACGGACTCGACCCCGCGGGCATACACGAAATGAGAGATTTTTTAAAAATGCTCGCGCACGAGAGAGGGTATTCGGTGTTTATATCGAGTCATATTTTGACCGAAATGCAGCTTTTGTGCGACAGAGTCGGCATAATCGCCAACGGGCGGTTGCTTGCGGTCAAGTCTATGGACGAATGGACGGAAGCCTTGTCCGACACCGTCAATTTAAAGATTACGGTAGATTGTCCGAACAGAGCGAAAGCGGTTATAGAGGAAGAGTTTAAGATCGACGTCGTCCTAAATAAAAATCTCATAAATTTTACTATAGCCGCCGAGCTTGTTCAGGAAATATCAAAGACGTTGGCGCGCCACGAAATCGCCATAATGTCTATGTACACCGGAGAGAAATCATTGGAAGAAACCTTTTTGGAATTGACATCAAAGGCGGGAACGGATATAAAATAACGGAAAAGAGCAAACTAAAACGAATGACTAAGGTACGCTTAAGACGCGGTTCCGTAACAATAAAAAGGCTATGTTTTAGGAAATCGGAATGAAAAAACTTATTAAAAAAATCGAAAGCTTCGGAATAAAATTCAGAAAAAAGTTCTATAGAAAGAACCGTCGTTTCGGGCGCGTGAAGCGAACCGATATGGTCAGGCTTTTAAGAGGCGAGTTTTTTAAGTTTATAAAAGGCGCCACATTCAAGATAACTTTGGTAATTTTGATGTTTTCCATAATATTGTCCGCGATAGTATATAACGCCGAGGGAACGATTATGGATTTGGCGATGAGTTTCTTAGGCGGCGAAAACGAAGTCGACGTATTCACGGTTTTGGACGGAATAAATCCCGATTTGATGTCCGTGGCGGGCGAATTCGGAGTGGACGTACCCGACGACGCTTTGGATTTTTTTAATGAAATTTTCGGAGACGAGGCGGGCGGCGCCAAGGTCAAATTTTTGTCGGTTTCGCCGGAGGATTATTATTACGATCTCAATCCGGCGCGTTATATGCAAGACGATTTGCACGAAAAATTCAGCGATGAGATGGTTGAATTTATATTGTACGAAAGGGATTTTTTTAAACTCTTGTTTAATACGGAAGCAATATACAAAGCCATTCAAGATTTTTCGGAGGGAAACGGCAACGCTCTTACCAACGACGTATTGAAACTATTAGATGAAAATAAATATTTTGTCGGCATTGTAGCCGCGGCGTTGAATCTCTCGCGGATAATAGAAAATTCGCCGGTAATCGACAGAATTAACGAAAGGTTTGACGGGCTAAAGAACCCCCAAATAGTCGAAAACGAAGAAAATAAATATACGCTTACTTCTTTTTATGTGGAATTTTTTACGGCTATGCTCTTATACGAAGGAGAAGTTACGCCGTTTAACGTCAACGACGTCATATGGGCGGCTTACGAAAAGACAAGATTACATACGGTGCACAACGTGTCCGCTATGACTTTCTTTTTGGCGACGGCGCCTTATCCTTACGAAGCCCTGATGTTTTATAACGACATATACGAAAGCGGAATTTTTACGGCGATAAAGAGTCCCGCCGATTTGGAGTTTTTGAACTTTTTGGTGTCAGCTGCCCTAATATTTGTCGAACCTAATCTTACGGACGAGGAGATAGCGTATTATTTGCCGGAGGATTACGAGGATTTGGACGAATGGGAGAAGCGGCAAGCTTACGCCGACGCAATAAAAGAGGCTAAGTTTTTTAAGGCGAAAGATTATATATTCGAATATTTTAGAGTTGATTATCCGGGCTTTTACAATTATCTGAGGACAGTACCGCTTTTTGACGGTAAAACCTTAAAAAAGCTTGTTCCCGATATTGATTTGCAGGCGGAAATACTTTCCAAACAAGCCGATATTATAGATACTTACATAGATATATTCGCATACCTTTTAAGCAGTCCGGACGGCAACTATAAAGAACTTGTCGATTTTGTAATGTATTTCGCGGTTATCGGGGATTTGCATTCCGCGCTATATAGCGAATATACCGGTAATATGCTTGTATTGAGAGAAAATCTCATCAGAATGAAGCTTATTATGGATTATTTTTATAATGACGGCGATTACGGCAAGAGCGCAAAGGATTTTGTATATGACAATATCATTATTCTCGGAGGGTACTTTGAGAATTTGCTTGCCGCTGTCAATCAAAATGATACGGACGACGAAACGGCGTATTTGGAATTGTTGACGGGCGCGCTCAACAGTTTTGCCTTTCAATACTATGTCTTGAACAGTTATATATCTTCCGAGCAGGGAGTCGTAAATTTTACATATTTTCCGTCTAAGGGCGCGCTTGTGGAGCCGGAAATTTATGGTTTTTACTCGCGGCAATTCAATTCGTTTGCGCGGTCGTACAGAAGCGTCGCGGGTATTTTGTCAAATCCCGCAAAATCCGCTTCGGTAAAGACGGAGAGCATAAAACGCTTCGTAATGGGGTTGATGAACGACAGTACGGGCTTTTTTTCGGAAATAGGCACGGACAAATCCATCCACGAAAAAATGAGCGTTTTTACCGATGTAATCAAGGATTGCTATACGGCGGTAATAAGCAAGGAATTTTTTGAGGAAAATTACGCGCCTATTTACGACGAAATAGAAAAGGCGTTTGTTTCATATTTTACCGTTTACAAGGACGAAAGTTTTTTTGACGTTCTGTTCCTATATTTTGACGCCGAAACGGCTGATAAGCTGGCGGTTCATTATATGAGCGACGATATAGCGAACCTTGATTATGCCGCGTACCGCGACATTAGCCGTCAATTCACCAGACGTTCCGGGCTTATAATAGATTATGTGCCTAAAACATATCTTTTGGAAGTAACGAGAGTCGAAAAACTTGACGACAGAGCGTTGGGAACTATTTACGGAATGTCCTCTGTTATGGGAATGGGCGTGACAAAATATTCCATGAAAAGCGATATCACTAAAGACAAATATTATTTTGAAAATTTATATCGTTACGGTCAGTTTACGACGGCGACTGCGCTGGACAACGGGTACGGTTTTATGAATTTTGGCTTTACGTTGATATATCCGTTCATCATGGTCATGATTATAGTCATAGCGTCGGGAACTATAGCCGGGGAGTACGAGACCGGTTCCATTAAGCTCTTACTGATACGCCCGTACCGGCGATCAAAGTTTTTGACTTCAAAGTTTCTCTTTGTGTCTATTTGTTTAGCCGCGATGTTTTTGGTTGCGTATTTATCTCTTCTTATTATAGGCTCGTTAGGTACGCCCGGCGCGGAGAACTGGCAGGGGCTTAATTCTCGCGACGTGCTTGTCGTGTTGAATGCGGAAAAAATTATGGTTATGAACCCTTTCAACGTGATAACTTTAGAGTTTATATTTTACTTTATACATTGTCTTATGTACGCTATCATAGCCGTTATGATATCTACGGTTTTTAGATCGAGGGCGGCTTCGGTTGCGGTTTCCGTTCTGATTTTCTTTGCGTCCACGATTTTGACGGCGTTGCTCTCAAGCTATAGTTGGTATAGATTCATAATATTTAACAATACCGATCTGTTCGTATATATGTCGACGGGTTCGTCGCTTGCCGATATGAATATGACGCTTTCGGCGCTTATATATGCGGCTTATCTTATCTTATTTTTGGGAATATCGTATGCGGTATTCAAAAAACGCGACGCCGTATAAGCTAAAGGAAAAACGGCGGTTATTGCGAACGGGGCGTTACGAAGTATCTTTGGGGGAAATGGCAGATGTCCGGCTTTTTTGGAAAAATAAAGAATTTTTTTGATTTCAGAGAGATGAACAAGCTGGTTAAAGGCGAGTTCTTTAAATTTGTGAAGAGTTCGACGTTCTATGTCCTTACGGCCGCGGTCATCATACTTGCGGTGGTTACGGGGCTTATCTATAACCCCGACAGCGACGGTTGGGGCGGATTTCAGGATATGCTGGGCGGAACCGTGTCCACAGAGGACTATTTTACATACTTAAACGGCGCGGAGTATCTGGAATACGTCGACAGATATGAGCTGGACATACCTTATATAGATTATATCGAGGCGAATAAAGCTTTTACGAGGGAGACAAAGTATCAATATCTGACTTCGAGTCCTCAAAGCTATCATATGGCGTTAAATCCCGTGTCCAAAATAAAGGACACAAGTGCGGAATACAACAGTTTTTTTGAAACGCCGGTCGATTATTTGTACGGCGACAACGACGCGACGGCGGGATTAGGTTCCATGCAAAAGTTTATTTTGGCGGATTTTGCATTCTTTGACGTTTTTTTGAAACAGGGCGAGACATACGCGGAAAAAAAGGATTTTATTTCCGGCTTATTTAAGAATAACGACGTTCAAAATATAGAGTTGGAACTCCAAAATTACGGGGCTCAACTATTTGAATCGGAAGCTAAGCTTTCTCTTGTAGTGACCGATTCCGCGGTTTTGAATATGCTAAAGGACAGCGTCGTAAAAACCAAGCTTGTCCGTATAATGAAAGACGTTTTTAGTCATCCGGAAGGGGAATCCGCTTACGAAGCTTTTATATATTACCGGCTTTATTTCCTGCCTCTGCACGATCATATATACTACAATAGCCAAAACACCTATAACAACGTCATGAATAACCTTAACAGGGCAAAATTGTTTTTTTATTACGCGCAAGACAGCGGTTATACGGTAAGTATCGCGGACTTTGTCAAGCGGACTATTTTGGGTTACGGAGAGGCGTTTGACGATTTGGAAGACGCGCTCTACACAACGGAAATGGAGCGTAAAAAGGAAGGAAACGACTATAAATATACGGAAGAATCCGTGAAAAATCTCTATGAAACATATAAAAAGTTTATCGCGCTTTATGGTATGTCCCGCAATATGATAGCCGCGGGGTTAAATGTAGGCGTGAATTTTTTGTTTTTTGTTACGGGCGCAGACTCGGGCTCGCTTGTTTCATCGATAATTTCTCCCGCGCCTCAGGTATATAAGGATTTTAACGACAGGCACAATGTAATAAACGAGGAGATTAACACCACTAACGCAAGTTTGAATGAAAACCTGTCCTTTAAAAATGTTTATGAAGCTATAAGCGGATTTTTTGATACTTTGGTTTTGGACAATCTGATCTTTACAAAGGAAGGCATAGATTTGCAAACTCGTATGACGGAAACGCTCGCCGTCGTCGATGAAAGTCTTAAGATAACTATGGATGACAAAATATACGGCGAAAGCTTTTCGTTCATAGAAGACAGAGTGGATGTGTTATTGACGGAATCCACGCTTTTGACCAAGGACAATATCGTCGGCAAATATTATGGCGAGTATTACCGCGGCGAATTATTGCAGGCATTGTCACAGGGGTATGCTTTGCCTTATGCGGCGGTTGACGAATATTTTAAGCTTGCGCAAAGACTTGTCATAGAGGGCGGATATATAAACGATTATCTTAAATTGAAAAATCTTTCGCTTATCGTCGACAAAGAAAACTTTACGGACGCCGATCTCTCAAACATTTACGGCATCTTTAATTTCCTTATAGTCGGGACATCCAAGTATTCTTTAAAAAGCGATATTTCCGAAATAGTTTTTATGCTTGACAATCGTGAGAGCATAGGTTCGCTGACGTCTCCTTTGGGAATGGACAGAGGATATGCCTTTATGATTTT
>JAISQX010000141.1 GCA_031273965.1 Clostridiales bacterium | reverse complement strand
TTTTCCCTTTTTAGTTACGATATGCACGATAACGCTTCTCTCGTTTTGCGCCGCCTCCTCGAACGCCTCCGTAAGTTTGGATACGTCGTGTCCGTTGACGACGCCCATATAATCGATTCCGTATTCCTCAAAAGGCTTTGAGACCTTTTTGTTTTTTATATCGTTCAAATAATCCGCGAAGCCGGAAACGCGCGCGCCGTCCTCGCCGTAAGGACAACCGTTGTCGTTAAGCGCGATTATCACCTTGCCCCCTATCGTACGCAAATCGTTTAAGGCTTCGTATACCATTCCTCCGGTCATCGCTCCGTCTCCGACGAGCGCGATTATATTGTAATCTCCGCCTTTCAATTTCTTTGCCCGTAAAAAGCCGCAGGCAAGCGATAGCGACGTGCTGCTGTGTCCCGCGACAAATGCATCAAACCGACTCTCAAAAGGGCTTGGAAAGCCGCTTAAGCCGTCACTTTGCCTAAGTCTGTCAAAATCCCCCAATCTGCCGGTCAGCATTTTATGCGTATAAGCCTGATGCCCGACGTCAAAGAGAAATTTGTCTCTCTCCGCGTCAAAAACCCGATGCATAGCCAAAATGATCTCGACCGCGCCGAGATTAGACGAGAGATGTCCGCCGTTCTTTTTTACGGCGTCAATAATCCTTCGTCGTAAAAATTCCGCGTAAATTTCGGTTTCTTCGACCGTCATGTTCTTGATGTCGGACAATTCTCCACTCCTTTTAAAAAACAAATTTGGGTATTAAAAAAAACGCGCGGCGAAAAAGCCGAGAGTTTGGCTCTCATAAATTTTTCGACGCTTATTTCTCTTTTTTAAAAAAACATATGACTTTAGCCGCAAGCATCACAAAGTCTTTGCTTCTCTTTATGGCGACGCCTTTGCCGTAAGACTTGCCGCCTATAGTCGCCGCGGCGGTAACGCTGCTTAGAATTATCATCAATATCCGCTCGTCCGCTCCGATTCCCGTCGCGGCTTTCGCCGCAAGCGCGACTATGCATGCGCCGCTGATGATACCGAAAATATCGCCTATAACGTCCCCGCAAAAGTTCGCAACCTTTTCCGCGTTGTTTACCAGCATGATAGCCGTCTTCGCGGCTTTTACCTTTCGCGAAGCCATGGCCGTCAGAGGCCCTAGCTCGCACGAGGTGACGGCAACGCCTACCACGTCGAATATTATGCCTACCGCAATGATAAAGAGGATTATGACCGCAATTAAGGCGATATTATTCATTGAAACCGTCATCTCCGAAAGCAAAGTAAAAAACGCGGTCAAAAAAAAGCTGACAATTATAACCTTAAATGTCCAAGAATAAAAAAAGCTTTTTTTCTTTTTAGAGTTTTTCTTTGAAGTCTCTGACTTTTTTATACGTTTGTCCGCTTGCTTTTTGTCGTCGTCCATAGATATAACCGCCTTCGGAATATAATATGTCTGTCTTTTCGGGCTTATTCGCGCGCTTGCGCGCTTTTCCTTACCTTTCGCGTACGCGCTTAGTTTTGATTCGGAATAAAAAAAATAATATAATTGAAATTATTATATCATATTTTTTACCGTCTTATATTATTTTTAATTGTTTTAAAAAAAATTTTGCGTCGATACACCAAATAAACCCATATCAAATCATTATGGCGGACAAGCGCAAGAGACGCGGAATCCGCCGGCGGAACGAACAGCGCGGCGATTATTATTTTGATTTTTAGAGCTGATGATGTATACGACGATAAGCTCGTGACGTTCTAAAATATAGCGAACGGAGAGCTTGCTGCCGAAAGGGATATAGAGAAGCGCTGTTCAAGTCCGAACACATGGGAAAGCCCGGATTTTGACAAAAACACCCTTAAAAACGACGAAAACCGCCTTTTTGATAAAGACGATGTTCGCATTTGGAATTACATGGCGGAGAAGCCGGGATTTGAACCCGGGCGAGATTCACCACCTCCTACTCCCTTAGCAGGGGAGCCCCTTCGACCTCTTGGGTACTTCTCCGTGTCAGTTTTATTTAATATATTATATAAGGCAACCGTAATTTTTTATAACGGTTTGATAATTCTACCACAAAATACTCTTGTTGTCAAAATATTTTCGGCAATTTAAAAATATTTAATCATTGTCCTTCTTACCGCGATTGACGGCGGTCATTATTTTTTTTACCGCGCCGTATACGGTGGAGTCATTCTCGACGGTAATATCCGCGGCGGCTTTATAAACGTCCTTGCGCTTATTATAAAGCTCCTCCACGGAAAACTTCCTCGAAAGCGGCCTGCCGCCCGTAGTCAAAAGAGCTAAGTCGCGTTTTAAATAAATCAAAAGACCGTTCTGTTTCAAGGCGTAATAATTCTCGCGGTTCATAAGCGCGCCCCCTCCCGAAGAGATTACCAATCCGCTTTGCTTCCCGAATTTTTCGACGACTTCGCTCTCCTTTTTACGAAAGTATTCCTCTCCGTATTTTTCGAAAATCCACGGTATAGATCCGCCTTCCGTTTTCTCGATTTCCGCATCCGTATCCACAAAAGGTCTACGTAGCCTCTTCGCAAGCAATCTCCCTATCACGCTTTTTCCGGAGCCGGGCATACCAAGCAAAACAATATTCCGTTTACTTTCCGTAATTATTTCCGTCACACGCTCGGTACGCATTCTCAAGCAATCCCGTTGCAAAAAAAGCTTGCCGGCATACTCGGCTTGGGCGACAAGCATCATAAGCCCGCCGCAGTATTTTATGCCCCGTTCCGCAGCCATAAAACCCAATCTCGTTATGAGCGGATTATAAACGACGTCGACGACGGCGGAAAGCCGCTTAAACTCGTTTAGGTTGATGAGCAACGCTCCGTTATTCGGGAACATTCCCACGGGCGAAGCGTTTATTATCATATCTGCATCGGCGCAAAAGCCGCCGTAGTTTTCGTAGTTTACTTCGCCGCGCCGCGATATGATTATAATTTCGGCTATTCCTAAGTCATTGAGAACGGCTTTTACCGTCGCCGTCGTTCCGCCGTCGCCGAGAATGACGGCTTTTTTGCCTTTCACTTCTATCCCGTTGTATTCCAAGAGATATTTAAAACCGAAGAAATCCGTATTGTAGCCCTTAAGTATGCGCTCGGTTCCGTTATATCTCGCCGTTACGGTATTCACCGCCCCGCAAAGCTCCGCGCTGGCGTCAAGCTCATCAATATAATTTATAATAGCTTTTTTATACGGTATAGTCACGTTGAATCCGTCATATTCGGCGTTGTTTATAAAGGCTTGCAATTCGTCTTCTTTAAGCTCGATAAGCTCGTATTCATACTCGCTTATGAGTTTGTGTATTTCCACGGAATAGCTATGTTTAAGCGACGCCCCTATGAGTCCGTATTTAAGTTTTTTTTCCATACTCCGTATTACCCGTTTTGACAGTCGTTTAGTCTATATCTTTAAAATCGTATACGGGCAAATCTGAAATCTCCGAGTAATTACCCATAAAAGTTATGCTATACGCGCTGTTCGACAATTCCTTCAAAAGATCCAAAAGTCCCGTATTTCTGAGGTCAACCTCAAAATCAAAATAGAACATGTATTCAAAGTCCGTTTCGTTTACTGGACGGCTCTCAAGCTTTGTCATGTTATAAGAGGCGAATTTTTTTAAGAAGTTCAAAAGACTGCCGTTCGTATGCGGAAGCGATACCATGATACTCACTTTATTGGCTCCGCCGTTTACCGCAAGTTTTTTTGTGTCGCAGATAAACCGCGTATAATTGTTGTCTTTGTTTTGTATCTTCGCGCCCAATATGTCCATGCCGTAAATGGAAGCGCAGGATTTTGACGCGATTGCGGCAATGTCTTTCTTTCCGGTTTCCTTGACGTATATCACAGACTTAGCCGTATTTTCCGTATATATAGCCTTGAGTCCGTTCTCCGATATAAAATTAGAACATTGAGCTATAGCCAATTCGTTGGAATATACCTCTTTTATATCTTTTAGCTTAGCGCCTTTACATGCTATCAGATTGTGATCGACTTTTATCTTTGCGCCGCGGATAATGTAGAGCTTATACTTCCTCATAAGGTCATAGATTTCGTTAACGGATCCCGCCGTGCTGTTTTCGATCGGAAGGACGCCCGCCTCGACTTGTCCGCTCTCGACGGCTTTGAATACCTCCTCAAAGGTATTGTAAAACGTAACGTCGGGATCCTTAAAAATCTTGTTGGCGGCGATATAAGAGAACGCGCCTTTTGCGCCCTGACACGCGGTTCTCATCTTTTTGGGAAAAGCCGGCAAATCCGACGAGAGCATTTTTTCAAGGTCATCGTAAATGGAAAAAGTCTTGTATTCGGACTGAATTTTGCGGCTTGCGTCAAAAATCACCGAATATAATTCTCTTATGTAGCCGACGGTTTTTTTGTCTTTGCCTTCGACCATCCGCTCAAGGATTTCTTTTTCGCGGTCTATATCCAGTATATCCGTTCCGCTTGTTCTTTTTAATTTTCCTATTTCTTGTACAAGCCTAATCCTTTCGGTATAATCCGCCGCGATTCTGTCGTCTATCGCATCTATTAGATTTCTCAAATCTTCTATCTTCATACAAATCTCCTTATATCAAATTAATAAATCCAAAAGCGCGCAAGCCGCCGCCGCTTCTACAACCGGCACGGCGCGGGGAACAATGCATGCGTCGTGCCTTCCCGAAATGCTCAATTTTGTATTTTTTCGGTTTTTTATGTCTATCGTGTCCTGTTCCGCGTATATCGACGGCACCGGCTTAAACGCCGCGCCGAAAGTTATCGGCATACCGTTAGATATCCCGCCCGTTATGCCGCCGCAATTATTCGTCCGTGTCTTTACTCTGTCCCCGTCAAAATACAAAGCGTCGTTCGCAACGCTACCGCGCATCGCCGATATGTCGAAGCCGACTCCAAATTCAACGCCCTTGACCGCCGGCACGGCGAACAAGATCTTGGATATAAGCCCCTCCAAGCCATCGTAATTCGGCTCGCCTACTCCCGCGGGCAATCCGGTTATCACGCACTCTATTATTCCGCCGACGGAATCGCCGACTTTGGCGGCGGCGGCTATTTCTTCTATTATAGCATCTTTACGGGATTTGTCAAGCAACGGGCATTCCGCGCTCTTTATTTCTCGTATTTTGTCCGCCGTAAAAAAAGCTTCGACGTCTCCGACTTCCTTGTATGACAAAGCTTTCGCCGCTCCCACGCGAGATATATAAGCCGTGACTTCGACACCGCGTCCGCGCAATATGTTCAACGCTATACTTCCGGCGGCGCACAACGGCGCCGTAAGCCTGCCGGAAAACTGCCCTCCGCCTCTCACGTCGTTAAAGCCTCCGTACTTGACATAGGCGGCGTAATCGGAATGAGACGGTCGGAATACGCCCTTTAGACTCTCATAGTCCGACGAACGAGTATCCGCATTTTCTATTATAACGGCAATAGGCGCGCCGGTAGCAAATCCGTCGAGAACACCCGAAAGAATTTCCGCCGCGTCCTTTTCGCGCCTTGTAGTTGAATGTACCCCGTCGCTTGGACGTCTCCGCGACAAGAACGCGTCGATGTCCTCTACTTTTATCGGCGTTCCCGCGGGGACGCCGCCTATTACGACTCCTATCGCGCGCGAGTGAGATTCGCCGAAGATATCGATCGTATACTTCTTTCCGCTCAAAGATGACATATTTTTCCTCCCAGCCTTTTATATTCTTCAAAAAAATCAGGATAAGATTTATTGACGGCTTCGGTTCCGTTTATGGTAATCGTCCCGCTCGCTCCGAGAGCCAGAATTGCGGCGGACATGACCATGCGGTGATCGTTAAAACCGCTAAGCACAGCGCTTTTATATTCCTTTACTCCGTCGATTATCAACCGGCTATCTTCCATTACCGCGCGCCCCCCGCTTTTGGTTATCGTTTCCGCGACGGCGGATAGTCTGTCGCATTCCTTTAAACGCAGACGTTCCACATTACGCATTATCGTTCTCCCGTTGGCAAGTCCCGCGACCACGCTCAATACGGGCGCCAAATCGGGAATATTTTTTACGTCGATTTCCGTTCCGTGCAGGCATGATTTTTTGACTTCTATACCGTCTTTTCTCTCTTCTATTTTTCCGCCCATACGTCTTATAATATCGATTATCTCTCTGTCCGGCTGCTTAGAATTTATATTCAATCCTTTCAGAACAATATCGCCGTTCAAAATGCCGGCGGCTATAAAGAATGCCGCGTTAGACCAATCGCCCTCTATCTCCGCTATTCCGGAAGAAATATAAGAACCTCTTCCCTTAACCTCGTAAACGCCTTTGTCATAATGCGTTTTCGCGCCGAACTTCTCCATAACGTCGACGGTAATATTTATATACCCCTCCGACTCGGCTTCTCCGTCCAATATAATCCGACCGCCGCCTTTTACGCGTGACAGAGCCATGAGTAGTCCGGATATGAATTGCGAACTCACCTTTGCGCTTATACGATAATCACCGCTCTTCAATTCGCCGCTCACATATATTTTTGCGCCTTTCTTTATGACCGACGCGCCGTTCTTCTCCATTACTGCAATTAACTCTTCTATAGGTCTTTCCGGCAGTCTGCCCTCGGTATTGAACTCCGCTTTAACTCCGAGCGACGCGGCGAAAGGAAGCAGAAACCTCAGCGTGGAGCCGCTTTCCCCGCAATTCAACGTTTTTAAATCGTCGCGGCTTTTTATGTCGCCTATGGGCGTAACCTTATAGACGCCGTCGCCGTCCTTTTGAAATTCCGCACCCAACGCCGTAAGGCAATTAATTGTAGCAAAAACATCCGCCGAATTGTTCAGTCCCTTTATTACAGTTTGTTCGTTCGCCGCCGCCGCGCAAATCATCACTCTGTGCGCGACGGATTTTGACGATATTATCTCTATCTCGCCCCTTAAAAAGCCTTTGTCTACGGCAATATTCATAGCTTAAAAAATTCCTCCGTCTCTTTGAGATCTATATCGTGCACAAAGCAATCGCCTATCCCGCGTATCATAACGACGCCGAGCTTGCCTCCCGCCGTCTTTTTATCGCTCAATATAATATCCGCCATCTCACGCGCCCCGTATGGACAAGGTATCAAAAGCCCGTTCTTCTTCAAAAGATTTACTATTTCCTCAAAAGCGCTATCGTCCAAAAATCCTTTTTTCTTAGACAACTCCGCTATATATAAAAGCCCGGAAGCCACGCATTTGCCATGGCGCATTTTATAATCCGAAAGCTTTTCGACGGCGTGTCCCACCGTATGTCCGAGATTCAACAGCCTTCTTATATTTTTTTCTCTTTCGTCCGCTTCCACGATGTCCGCTTTAATCTTTACCGACAGAGCTATTATCCTCTCCAATCGTTCGCCGTAGCACGGTACTATACCGCGATTTTTTAATTCATCGTACAGCTCTCCGCCCGCTATGACCGCATGTTTTATTATCTCTCCCGAGCCGTCCGCCATAAGGTCGTCCGACAACGTTCCCAACGTTTCAATGTCGCATATTACGGTCTGCGGCTGATAAAAGGCTCCCGCCTGATTTTTACCCGACGGTAGGTTTATTCCGGTTTTTCCGCCCACGGAAGAATCCACCGCCGCAAGCAACGTCGTCGGCATTTGAACGAAACTTATTCCCCGCAAATATGTCGCCGCGGCAAAGCCGGCCAGATCTCCCGTCACGCCGCCGCCCAAAGCAACCAAAGCGTCCGTACGAGAGAGTCTGTTCGCGCTTAAAAACTCCAATATCTTCACATATTCTTTTGTGTTTTTTGACGCTTCGCCGCTCTTAAACACATATTTAACGGTCAAAAAACCGCTTTCGGACAAGCGCCTCTCAACGGCTTGCGAATACAGCGCCTCAACCGTATCGTCACATATTACGGCAATCTTTTTTGTCTTCGGCGCCGCTTTTTTTATTATCTCTCCGCATTCATTCAAAAGCCCCTTGCCTATCAAAACATCATAACCCGCGCCCGCGTTCACATGAATCCTTGTCATAATTTCCTCTTTTTATCTCGGGAAACGCCTAACGATATCCCTAAAAAAACTACATGTTCTTGTTAAAAATTTTAGCCATCTTTCCGAGTTTTTTTGCTATCGCGTCAAACTCAGAAGGCAAGATAGATTGATCTCCGTCGCAAAGAGCGTTTTCCGGATCGTTATGCACTTCGATTATCAGACCGTCCGCGCCCGCCGCCATCGCCGCATAAGACATCGGCGCGACAAGCGAGGCTATGCCCGTCGCGTGACTCGGATCGACTATCACCGGCAAATGCGACGCCGCTTTTATTATCGGTATACAGGATAAGTCAAGCGTATTTCTCGTCACGCCCTCAAACGTTCTTATTCCCCTTTCGCAAAGTATCACCTTTGTATTGCCCTCGGACATGACGTATTCCGCGCTCATCAAAAGCTCCTGTATCGTGCACGCCATGCCGCGCTTTAACAATATCGGCTTGTCGGTTCTTCCCAGCTCCTTTAGCAGCTCAAAATTTTGCATATTGCGCGCGCCCACCTGTATTACGTCTACGTCGTTAAACAGCCCGAGATGCGCTATGTTCAATATCTCCGTCACTATTGGCAATCCCGTCGCGCGCTTCGCTTCCAAAAGATAATCCATTCCGAGAGCCTTTAAGCCTTGAAAAGCATAAGGCGAAGAACGCGGTTTAAAAGCTCCTCCGCGCATAGCGTGCGCTCCGGATTTTTTTACGTTTTTTGCTATCTCGGTTACCTGCTCCTCCGACTCGACGGAACAAGGTCCCGCTATAATCGTAAAATTCCCTCCGCCTATCTTGACGCCGCCGCCTATATCTATGACGGTGTCCTCTTGACGCGTCTTTCTGCTGACGCTTTTAAACGCTTTCTCTTTAAGCTCCATAATTCCTCCGGTTATTAGTCCGCTTACTTTACGTTGTCCTTTCAACGCGCCTTAATCAAAAAAGAGCCGCCATACATCGGCAACTCCTTAAAGCATTTTTTTGCTTGATTGTCAATATATGTTTATCTGCATGCTAATTTGCGGCTAAAGCAAAACCAGCCGTAAAAGAAATTAAATGCATAATAAACATTCTTGAGCAATTTTTTCATAGTATAATTATAATAAACGAAAATCCAATCCGTGTCAAGGGATTTTCACAAGATTTTTATTTTTTTAAATTTCCGCAAATTGCAAAACAAAGCAAAGCGGTGCTTATGCGCAAAAACACCCGAACGTTGTTCGCATAAACTTTCCATACCATTTCGAAAAACATGTTTGACAAATAAAGAAATTGAACGTATAATTGGTATATGCCAAAAATTGTTATAGTTACCGGCGCTTCCGCCGGAATAGGAAAGGCGACCGCCGAGCTTTTCGCAAAAAAAGGCGAGATAGTTTATAATGTCTCCAGAACGCCGTCAAATCTTTCGGGTGTGCGCGATATGTGCGCGGACGTGAGTAATTATGACGCGCTCAAAGACGCCATAGAGCGCATATACGCTTCGGAGAAACAAATAGACGTCCTTATAAATTGCGCGGGAATGGGTATTTCCGGTTCCGTCGAAAGCACTCCTCCAAAAAAACTTGAGAAAATTTTCGCCGTAAACTTTTTCGGCACGGCTTACGCCTCGCAGCTTACCATACCGTACATGCGCAAAAAAGGTCGCGGCGCAATAATCAACGTCGGCTCGGTAGCGGGCGTATTGCCCATCCCTTTTCAAGCTTTCTATTCCGCGACGAAAGCCGCCGTCTCGTCGTTTGGGAACGCGTTAAGCCAAGAGGTTAAGCCGTTCGGAATTACCGTGTCGACCGTTTTGCCGGGAGACGTAAAAACCGAATTTACATCCCGACGCGAAAAAAACTCCGACGACGACGCTTCCTACGGAGAGCGCATAAAAAAATCAGTCGAAAAAATGGAACGTGACGAACAAAACGGACTTCCCGCCTCACTTGTCGCCGAACGAGTTTACAAACTGAGCAAAAAGAAAAATCCGCCGATCTATACCGTCTGCGGAAAGGCTTATTCCGCTATTGTCACAATAGCCAAGCTACTCCCCGACAGACTTACGGCTTTTATTATCGGCAAGCTTTACGGTTAACTCGGCATGTGTTTTGTTACGCTTGTAGTGAGTGTAACTTTTATTATCGGCAAGCTTTACGGTAAACACGTTCTAAGATTGACGATAGCGAACGCGGACTTTAATAACGCGTCAAAGTTAAATATAATTTTTTTTACATGTCTCCGCCGAACAAAATAAAAGCCGTCCGAAGATAAAACCTCGGACGACTTCGGTGGCAGGAGCAGTAAGAATCGAACTTACAACATAGGAGTCAGAGGCCTATGTGTTACCACTACACCATGCTCCAGCGTCAACAAAACAAAAACGCTACAGAGAAATAAAGCAAAAACAGCTTCTTATTAAGTATAATATATTCCCAACAATAATGCAAATATTTTAGACGTATTTTCTCACTTAGCGCGGATATTTTTGAGTCAAACTTATTTTACGATAAAAATCACAATTCACACGTCATTCCTTCAATATGCATTTTGACGGTTTCTATCTTTACTCTATGGGTATTTTTATTGTTATGTTTTATAGCCATAACTTTTTTCCATGATATTTTTAACGTTCGCGTCAGTTTGTTGACTAATTAAAAGCCGCCGTCTTTCAATCTTGTAGTTTTGCTTTTATTCTCTTATTTTTCGGTTTTTATGGAGCGTTTTGTTAGATTTTTTTTCGGTACTATACCGTTTTATAATCTCCATCCTTCGGGTACGAATATAGACTGGAATTTCCCTATGGCGTATCTGTCGGTCATTGCCGCTATGTAATCGGTGACGGCGTTTTTTTTATCGGCGGCGACGAGATAAAATTCCGGCATTTCACCGAGGTTTTCGAGATAATATTCATAAAGCAGCTTTATCATCTTGTCGGCTTTTTTTACATACACGAGTATGTGCTCGTTTTCGTAAACATTTTCAAACATATAGCGACGCAAACGTTTAAAGGCGTCGTCGCACTCCTCGGACATACATATGCAATTTTTGCCGTACGACTCTTTTACGATATCGGATATCAAGCTATTTATCCGCTCTCCTTTATTCTTTCCCAAGCGTTCGACGCAATCCGCGGGCAGCATATCTTCCGTTATCAATCCGGCATGAACGGCGTCGTCTATGTCATGATTTATATACGCTATCCTATCCGAATAATTGACGACCGCGCCTTCAAGCGTCCTCGGTTTCATTCCTTGTCTGTGATTGAGTATCCCGTCGCGCACATCGGGAGTAAGGTTCAAGCCCTCACCGTCGTTTTCCAAATATTCCACGACGCGTAAACTCTGCTCATTATGATGAAACCGCCCGGTTAAAGTATTGAGCGTTCTCTCGCCGGAATGACCGAACGGCGTATGCCCCAAGTCGTGCCCCAAGCTTATCGCTTCCGTCAAATCCTCGTTTAATCTAAGCGTCCTGGCTATCGTTCGGGCTATTTGAGAAACCTCCAGCGTATGAGTAAGCCGAGTTCTGTAATGGTCGCCCTCGGGCGACAAAAAAACTTGCGTCTTATGCTTGAGCCTCCTAAAGGATTTACTATGTAATATCCTATCCCTGTCCCTCTGAAATTCCGTTCTTAATGGACACGGCTCAATTTTTTTTTCACGGGGACCGGCGTCTTTAGATTTTTTTGCGTAAGGAGAAAGGAACTCCTCTTCAAATTTTAAATATTCTTCTTTCACTGCTTATACCCTAACCCTTCATAAGGATAATAATAAATTACGATTTTTATCAAAATCTCATTACTATGCTTTCCGCCCCAATATGCGGTTAACGGACGGTTCTATACCGCGCAATCTTTGTATTTCAGCGGTAAAATTCGTCATAGTAAGCCGCTTCGATATCGAAGTCTAATTTTTCTTTTATTATCTCGGACGTGACTTTGTTAAACGGCAAATAAATGATTTGCTCTTCTTTTAGCCGCAAAAAATTCCCCTTCTTACCGTATAGCGCCTCTGGTTTTATCTTTATCGCGAAAGAAAATGCGCCGTCTTTGTCTATGCCTTTCAAAGTCTTGTTTTCGACGGTAATACTTTCTATATCCGCGGCTGAATAAACGAGTTTATCTTTTTTTACGAAGATATTTTGCCTCGTCATCCCTTCGCGGTCGATTATAAAAAGCTCCATGAAGTTACGCGTCAAAACCAACCAAGCTATGACGATAACCGCAACGATTACCGATATTATCAAACTCATATCGAGCGATAACTTGAAGCTTTGAAATAAAACCGCCGCGGGATAGATCAGAAAAAATATTATCACAAGGTAATAATAAAAGTAATTATACGCGATGTAATACTTATCTTTATTCAAGACGAGCTTAAGCTTAAAATCGTTTATAATAACTCTGGCAGTTTCAAAGCCGTGAACCTTTCCCGCGACATACAACGCCGTCATCGCCGATACGGTGACGGACAACGCCGCAAAAATATTCAGGCTTCCGTCTATGACTATAACCGCCATAAGCACCATAAAAACCACGGCGAATCTTACGGAAAAAGTATCGGTAAACCCGAGTTTTAACGGGGCGCTTTCCATGACTCGCCCGCGCATAGAAAATGTTCTGTCGCCGTGTCTTTTGATCCGCACGTAGCCGGGTTTAAAATTTACACCGTAAAACCGTCTTATTTGTTCGTCCGTACTAAATTTTTCTTCAAATTCTTTATAAGTCAGATCGGATTTAAAGGTCATTAGCTTTTTCTCCTTGATAATTTTTATGCGATGTTTTTCTTCGCTTGAGCGCGCCTATACTCTCTAAAACCTTGTTTCAAAATTGATTTACTCTCTCAAGCGGATTTTCTTAATTTTATTTGTATCCCTATTATAATTCATTTGAATTGATTTGTCTATCGTTTCTTTTGTGTCCGGATTATCAATAGGTTTTTCTGCGGTAAAAAAAGTATAATTTGAGTTATTTGACTGAAAAAAAATATAACGTAGAACGGAGTATTTCTTAATAGCTACAACCGCAATTAGGGTTATTTTTTATTTCTTTGAACGACTTTATAAAAGCCTCTTTTCTTTTAAACACCCGCGCCGCCGGTTTCACGGGCAGCGCGGGTGTTTAAAGACTTTTTTAGGAAAAGCCGGTCAATCATGTAAATCGAGAAAATAGGATTTTAGCTTATCGGAACGGGTTTATTAAATGTGATTTTACTAACGCCAACGCCTAAACTGTTTTTTTCAGCGATTGACAAAGTCAATATTCCGTCTTCGGTAAATTTGTAGCTCCCCAAAAATAAACCGTTGCTTTTTTCTCCTACAATTTCTCCGTCTTCTACCGCATATACTCTAAAGCCAAACGATCCTACCGTTCTAATCTTTATTGCTATATCTATGCGTTCCTACCTAAATGAAAATTTGTATGTCGATTTTTGTTCTTTTTTTTAGCCGAGGATTTTGACTGTGTTTTTTAAGTCAAAAAACTTATGAAATTATTTGCTTTTTACACGATTTTAAATTATAATGATAGCGTTCGGTATTCTTTCGATCGCGTTCGCATATCTTAATACTACGCAATTCGAGATTGGAACAAATATATCGAGTTTTATTATGGAGAATTATTCTATGTCGATAATGCTTAACGAACTGCTTTGCCAACCCGAAGTATTGAACTCTTGTCTCGCTCAAAACCGTCAGACTGTAAAAGAAATAGCCGCGTTTCTAAAAAACGGCAATCTTTCGCATATCGTCACAATGGCGCGCGGAACCAGCTATAATGCGACGCTTTGCTTTAAATACGCTATGGAAATATCCACGGGCATTCCGGTTGTCACCTATATCCCCTCGCTTACCACGGTATACAAGGGCGGTCTCAACTATAAAGACAGCATACTTTTTGCCATCTCCCAAAGCGGTATGAGTACCGACACCATGGAGGTGGTCAAGTCCGCAAAAGCAAAAGGCTGTAAAATTGTAGGCATAACCAATAATAGGGATTCTCTTCTCGCAAAGGAGAGCGATTATCACCTTTTCCTCGCCGCCGGCGAAGAAAAAAGCGTGGCCGCCACAAAGACCTTTGCCGCGCAACTCTGCGTATTATATATGATAGTCGCCGAGACCGCGGGGATTCCTTCCGTCATAAAGGATATCGAAAAAGTATCGACAAAGCTTTCGCACGTTAAGAATATGAGCGACGCCGTCGATGTCGCGGCAAAAGCCGTAAAGGACGAAAATCGGTTTATCATACTCAGCCGCGGCATGAGCATGGGACTTGCCGACGAGCTTGCTCTAAAAATGAAAGAGTGCTGTTATAAATTTACGATTTCTTACAGCACCTCCGAATTTATTCATGGGCCTCTCGCTTTGATAGAAGACAAAACCAACGTAATATTATTGGCGCCGGACGGCGAGTGCCGTAACGACTTTATAAACATAGCCGCAAGGCTTAAGCTTTTGGGCGCAAAAATTATCGCTTTTTCCGATATAAAAGACGTCCTGAATATCTCCGATATAAAAATAAAACTCCCCTCTTGCACAAAATGGGAGGCGAGCTTTGTATACGCTATGACCTTACAGATGTTCGCCGAACACATGTCCGTGCGTTTGGGTATAAATCCAGATAGCCCGAGAAACTTAAAAAAGATTACTATAACCAAGTAGTTTTTATATCTCTTATTATTAAAATACTCTTAGAATTAAATAACTATTGTCATAAAATAATTATATCTTATATTATATAAATTGCATACGGAAAACAAAAGAAATCGAACGACGGTCAAACTCGGTTGTCGTTCGATTTCTTTCATATAATAGCTTTTTATCTTATTTTATCAAATTTTTTTCGCATTAGATAAAACCCCCGTCCACGGTTATCACCTGCCCCGTTATATACCTTGCGTCTTCGCTCGCAAGGAAGAGCGCGGTCTTTGCGATGTCGGACGGAATGCCGACAGCGTTTAGCGAAGTCCGGGATTTTAGGAAGCTTATTTCATCTTCGGTGAGATTTTTGTTCATATCGGTGTCGATAACGCCCGGCGCTATGCAGTTCACGCGAATCCCCGATAACCCCAACTCTTTTGACAACGCTTTTGTAAAGCCTATTACCGCCGCTTTCACCGTGCTATAAGCTACCTCGCAGGACGCGCCGGATACGCCCCAAACCGAAGAAATATTTATAATATTTCCGGATTTTTTAGGAATCATATACTCTAACGCGGCTTTTGACGCGTTTAGCGCGCCCGTTATGTTTACGTCGCAGAGCCTTTTCCATTCCGCGCTCTTCAAGTCGGTAAAAAGTCCGTAATGCGCTATCCCCGCATTGTTTACAAGCACATCCACGGAACCGTAACATTCCATCGCAAACGCGGTCATCTCCCTCACCCGTTTTTCGTCGGATACGTCGCATTTAAAAATTTCCGCGCTTCCGCCTCCCGACAATATTTTCGCCTTCACCGCCTCCGCCTTCTCTTTGGATTTATTATAATTAATAATAACGCTGTACCCGTCCGCGGCAAAAGCTTCGGCTGTCGACGCGCCTATTCCGCGGCTTGCTCCCGTTATCAAAACCGTTTTTTTCATGATTGGATTCCTTTTTTTATCATAGAATTTACGAGAAAATTTTTTAGGACGGTAAATTTTTTTGACGATTTACTAATCCGCAAGTCTCCTTAGACATCCCTTAATATCTCCGCGTTCTTTTATGACCGTTTCCTTTTTTCTCTTTACTTCTTCCGCTTCGTCCAAGAGCAGTTTTAAGCTGTGCTTTTCTATATCTATCTCTATGACGTCGCCGTCTTTGACATACGCTATCAAGCCGCCCTTTTGCGCCTCAGGCATCACATGCCCTATCGCGGCTCCGCGCGTTGCGCCGGAAAATCTTCCGTCGGTTATGAGCGCCACGTCCTTATCCAGCCCCATGCCGACGAGAGCCGACGTCGGAGAAAGCATTTCACGCATTCCGGGTCCGCCGGAAGAACCTTCGTAGCGTATGACTATAACGTCGCCTTTTTCGATTTTTCCGCCGGTAACGGCGGCGTACGCTTCTTCTTCCGAATCAAAGGTTTTTGCTCTGCCGGAAAATTTATACATCGCCTTATCCACGGCGCTCCTTTTGACAACCGCCCCGCCCGGAGCGAGATTTCCGTACAGAACCGCAAGTCCTCCGTTCGCAAGATACGGCGCGTCGACGTCTTTTATTACCGCGTTATCGCGCTTTTGCGCGTCCGCAAGGTTTTCGCCGACGGTTTTTCCGCTTACGGTCATTAGAGACGGGTCTAACAATTGTCCTTTCATAAGCTCTTTCATTACGGCATATACGCCGCCCGCCGCATTCAAGTCCTGTACGTGATGCGCTCCCGCGGGCGCCAGCTTGCACAGAGTAGGCGTTTTTTCGCTTATTTCGTTGACCGCGCTCAAATCAAATTCGAATCCGGCTTCCTCGGCGACGGCGCCGAGATGCAGAACGGTATTTGTCGAACAACCCAGCGCCATATCGACGGCAAGCGCGTTGGCAAAAGATTTTCGGTTGACTATATCGCGGGCTTTTATACCGTCGCGCCACAGCGCGACGATCCTTTCTCCCGAGAGCTTCGCCATTCTTATTCTCTCGGAATAGACCGCGGGCACGGTTCCGTTTCCCCTAACGGCTATGCCTATAGCCTCAAGCAGGCAATTCATAGAGTTTGCCGTGAACATTCCTGAGCAAGAACCGCATGTCGGACACGCATTGTCCTCTATGACTTTTAATTGTTCGTCCGATAACGCGCCCGCGGCGTAAGCCCCGACGCCCTCGAACGCGCTGTTCAAATCCAAACTCTCTGAACGTAAACCCGTCAGTCCCCTATCGGCGCATATTGACAGCATCGGTCCGCCGGAAATAAAAATCGAAGGCAGGTTCAAACGCACCGCCGCCATAAGCATTCCGGGAACGACCTTATCGCAATTCGGAATAAACACAAGCGCGTCAAAGCAATGCGCGCGCGCCATACACTCCGCGCTGTCGGCTATTATGCCGCGCGAAACCAGAGAATAGCGCATTCCGTCGTGCCCCATTGCCAAACCGTCGCAAACCGCGATGGTGTTAAATTCAAAAGGCACGCCGCCCGCCGCGCGGATACCGTCTTTTACCGCCGCGGCTATTTTGTCGAGATGTATATGTCCCGGCACTATTTCATTCCATGAATTGACCACGCCTATAAACGGTTTTTCCATCTCCGAATCCGTCAAGCCGAGACTTTTTAAAAGCGAGCGATGCGGACTGCTCTTTATTCCGCGTTTGATTGTGTCGCTGTTCATACGGTTCCCCTTTATTTTTTTTCCCAATTCATTTTGCTTCTCAAATCCGCGCCGACGATTTCTATCTCGGAGTCCTTCGCGGCTTTTCTCATTTCGTCAAATTGTTTTCTGCCGCCCTTATTTTCTTCTATCCATTTTTTTGCGAACGTTCCGTCCCGTATCTCTTTCAGAACGCGCCCCATCTCTTTTTTTGTATCGTCGGTTATTATTCTTCCTCCCGTGACATAGTCTCCGTATTCCGCCGTGTCGCTTATCGAATAACGCATATACGAGAGCCCGCCTTGATTGACGAGGTCTATGATAAGCTTCATCTCATGGACGCATTCAAAATACGCGCTCTCCGGCT
>JAISQX010000190.1 GCA_031273965.1 Clostridiales bacterium | reverse complement strand
ATATTTATCGCATATATTATAAAAATCGTCGCTTTCGTAAAAACCGCCGCCCCATACGCGCACCATATTCATATTCGCGTCGCGCATATTTTTTATAAGCCTGTCGATTTTGTCGTAAGCGACACGCTCGACGAACGAGTCCGCGGGAATCCAATTGGCTCCTTTCGCAAAAATTTTGCGTCCGTTGACTTTAAAAGCGAAATCCGATCCGAGAGTCGTCGCGCCCGTGTCAAGCTCGATTGTTCTAAGACCTATATTATAATCCTTGGAATCAAGCACGGCTCCGCCGCTCTGCAAATAAACGTTTATACGATACAAAGGCTGCGTTTCTCTGTCCGTCAAGCCGTTCGGCTGCCAAAGCATGGGATTTTTTATTTCAATCGTCGTTTCGGCGGCGTTTCCAAGCGCGTCCATGCCATATAAAAACGTTTCGCCGGAGGGCATAATCAGTTCTAATTGCAAGTTATATTTACTCAATCCGGCCGCCGGCGTAATATACTTTATTTCGGCGCGGATATTCAAAGACACGCCGTCTTGCGTATGAACCTGTTTGAATGTAACGCCGTCCAAAACAGCCTTATTCGCCGCTCTCAAAAATATATTTCCCGAAATGCCCGACGGAGGAAGCTGAGGTCCCCAATCCCAACCGAAATGATACTGCGCCTTTCTGATATATTGAGCGGGAGCAACCGCGTCGAAACTCATCATTAGCTTATATTTTTTCCTTTGGCTTTCGACGACTTTACGGGTGAATAAAAAACTACGCGCAAATTATTCTCGCCCCTCAAAAGATATCGCTTCAAGTCAAAGACGTATTGCTTAAACATATTGTTTGCGGTGAATATTTTTTCCTCGTTGAGATAGACGTCGGCAAGGGTATCCAGAGAATTACAGACAAGCTCTATTTTTTCGAATTTTAAAAACTCGTCGTCAACCTCAAAGGATCTCTTGTATTCCCAATCTTTCAAGGCGACGCTCCTCACTTTTTCGTCCTTTTCGTTTACGCCGATAAAAGGGTCGGGTATCAATCCGTTCCGCATAAGATCCGTAAAATTACTTCCCGGAACCTTTGCGCTCGCCCATTCCCCCGTGCCGTTTTCTCTGAACAGCCAATCGCCGTTTAAACTTAAAATTTTCATAAATCACCATTTTTTTGAGAGCGGATAAAAACCCAAAACGGGATTCTTTCAGCCCATAGACCGAATAAATTATTATCTTTAAAAGTATATCACATTTTTTATAAATTTACAAGAAGATATATTTGAAAAAACTTGAAGCGCATGACTATCGCCGTTATTAAAAGAAATAATCAAAGTCAAAAGTTTAGAAAAGGTTTTGAGGAGGAAATTTAGCAAGATTCCCCTGCTAAAACATTAATATCTAACTTAATCTCTATACAAATACTTTTGGAATGCGCGCCGCAAATGACAAAAACGCAATTTGGTAGACAAAAAGGCAAAAAAAAACAATGCTCATAAAGCATTGCACCCCCCGTTTACTCCGAGACCGGTTACCATTTATAATCGGTAGCTTCGGTCTCTTGGAATTCGGCATAATACTTCGTAAGAAGATCTTGCCATTCCTTCCAAATGCGTTTTAACATAAACACGCACCTCCTTCTATTAAATTGTCAACTTTCGGCAGAAAATTTATTCATTTTCTATGGCTATATCTTAATATTATTTTATGAGTTTGTCAAGCAAAATGCCACTCTTTTTTGAGATTTTTTGGAAATCGTAAAGTTCCTGAATTGAAATAGCTAATTCGGCAAGGAAAAAAAGGCTCAAAAGGGTCTAAGTCTAACTTAGTTTAAAGTGTTTGGTTGGTTTTTGGGAAAAGAGGCTTTTCGAACAATTTAGTGGGGGAAAAACCTTTCTAAAAAAGGTTTCTCCCACCACCCTAATAAATATCCGCTAACGTACCCTTTAACGTATCTTTTTTCTTCTAATAAGCATTACGATTCCCAAAACTATACCGACGACGACGGAGGCTACCGCAACGATTACAAAGGGATCCGACGTTTCGGGGCTTTCCTGCCATACCGCGTATAACGTTACATCAGACGCGATAATTATATCGTATTCCGCTCCGTTCGAGTAGACTACGATTCCGTCGTTCGTAGTCGCCCACCCCTTAAAATCATATCCCTTTCTCGTATACTCGTTCCCGTTTAAAATCGCCGTCGTTCCGTATGGCGCCGATTGCTCCGCCATTGTTCCCTCGCCGCCGTTCGCGTCAAAGGTTATCTTATACTCTATAGGCGTCCATATCGCATTTATTATTTTGTTCCCGTAACTTCCCGCGGCTATTTCCGCACTGTCCCACGAGCCGATATATCCCGTGCGTATCGGCGCGGCAAACGCTATCGTATCGCTCTCTATTGTATACGTCGTTATATCCCAGTTCGGGTTCGTTCCGTCTTGAAGGTTCTCGTATGATATATTGTATACTTCCGGAGTCCATACCGCGGTTATAGTTTTGTGCCCGTAACTTCCCGCGGCTATTTCCGCACTGTCCCACGAGCCGATATATCCCGTGCGTGTCGGCGCGGCAAACGTTATCGTTTCGCTCTCTATTGTATACGTCGTTATGTCCCAGTTCGGGTTCGTTCCGCCTTGAAGGTTCTCGTATGATATACTGTATACTTCCGGAGTCCATATCGCGGTTATAGTTTTGTGCCCGTAACTTCCCGCGGCTATTTCCGCACTATCCCACGAGCCGATATATCCCAGAA
>JAISQX010000131.1 GCA_031273965.1 Clostridiales bacterium | reverse complement strand
CCTTATCTCGGTTATTCGCGCTTCCACGGCTTTTCTTTGCTCAAAAAGTCCTCTTTTTTCGACTTCGTAGGCATTAAATTGCGCCGTTGCTTTTTCAAGCCGCTCTATAAGCGACGCATAGGCTATTTCGTCCGTTTTTAATTGACTCTGTTTCTTTGCCGTTGCGGTTTTCAACGCGTCGGTCTCGACTTCCGTCGCTTTCAAGCCCCGCTCCAAAGCTCCGTATTTGTCAACGCTTATCTTAAGAGCGGCTCTCGTCTGAGCGATGTTCCTATCTCGGCTTATGATATCGGCATTGCTGTCGTTCTTTCTGCTTCCCCCCGAGATTGCTCCGCTTGTCATAAATATGTCGCCTTCCAAAGTGACTATTCTAAAAGCGTAATTGTATTTTTTCGCCATAGAGATTGCGGTATCCGTCGTATCGACTATGACGGTGCGCCCCAATAGGTTCCTTATCACGTCCCGGAATTTCGGGTCGTAGCCGATAAGTTCGGACGCCGCCCCGAAGCACCCTGCCGTCTTTAGTATTCCGTCGTATTCGCGCTCCAATAATCGCGCCCGTACGCTCGTAAGCGGTAAAAAAGTAACGCGTCCGTACCGTTTTTCTTTAAGATATTCGATTAGGAACTTGGCGTCCTCTTCACGGTTGACTATAACGTTCTGCAAAGCCGCGCCCAAAGCCGCGTCTATGGCGTGCTCGTATTTTTCATCCACCTTTATAACTTCCGCCAGAACGCCTAAATTTTTATCCCTCAGACGTGTATCGCTCTTGCTGTCCAACATAAGCTTCTTTACGGGATAGCTATAGCCTTCATACTCGTTTTTTATGTCGTCAAGCATCTTTACCTTGGTCTGAAGCGCGGCTATACGCTGACCGAGGCTCTTACTCTCTTCCCTGCTCCCGGATAGGCTTATTTGCTTCTCCGCATAACTTTTATCCAAACGAAGCAACTCGGCTTCGCCGCCGTCTATCTCCGCCTTTTTTATCGCGGCTTCGGCGGCGATCTTTTGCTTTGTCTCCCCGCACAAAACAAGCATATCCCTTAACTCTTCGGACTTCCTCGCCAACTCTCCGTCTTTTTCTTTTAAAAGCTCTTCCTCTTTCAAAAGCTGCGACATATTGGCTTTTATATCTGAGAGTCTGTTTATATTGTCAATGATACTCTTATTGCTCTGCTCTATGGTTCCCTCGCGTTCGTTCAAGCTCTCCTTTAATATATTAAGTTCTTTGCCGGCTCTCGCTAAAAGCGCGTTTTTGTTTTTTATCTGATTTTTTAAGTCTTCCGAACGAAAATCAATTTCGCCGATTTCAAGTCTCTTTGAATGCGCGTCGTCCAAAAGCGCGGTCAATTCCGCTTCAAAACGGCTTTGCTCGGATTTTAAATTGCTTAACCTCTCGTTGCGCAACTTAAATTCTCCGGCATTCTTTTCCGCTTCGACGAGATAAGCCGTCAATTCCTCGCGAAAAGACGCTATTTTTTCATCCGCGCCGCCGATTTCGGTAAGCCTTATATTAAATTCCGAAACGGTTTGGTCGTATATATTTTTCGCGGCGGCAAGCTTTTCGTCGATTTCGAAGATACGCTTATTTATCTCGTCTCTTTCTCTGTTATTATTTTCGTATTGATAAACGTAAGCGTTTACTTCGTTAAGCTTTAATTCGTCCTTTAGCTCAACGTACCTTTGCGCGTCCTCCGATTGCTTTTTTAAAGGTTCAAGCCTGTGATATAGCTCGCCCATGATATCCTCGTGGCGGCTTAAATTATCACGCGTGCGCATAAGCTTTCTTTCTGCCTCAAGCTTTTTACTCTTGGACTTTGCAATGCCGGCGGCTTCTTCAAATATATTGCGCCTGTCGTCGGGCTTCGCGCTCAAAATCTCGTCGATTCTGCCTTGCCCGATTATGCTGTATCCCTCTCTGCCCGCGCCTGTATCGCGCAGAAGGTCGATTATATCCTTTAGACGGCAATTATTTCTATTGATAAGGTATTCGCTGTCGCCCGATCTGTCCAGCTTCCGCGTTAGGACAAGTTCGTCAAAATCTATATTGAAAAGGCGGCTTTTATTGTCAAAAAAAAGCGACACCTCACAGTACGACGTTGATTTTCTGTTTTCCGTGCCGTTAAAAATGACGTCCTGCATGGATTTGCCGCGCAAGGTCTTTGCGCTTTGCTCTCCGAGAACCCATCGAACGGCGTCGGCTACATTGCTTTTGCCGCAACCGTTCGGTCCGACGATAGCCGTAACCTCGTTGTCAAACTCTATCTCAGTTCTGTCCGCAAAAGATTTGAATCCCTGCATTTCAATCTTATTAAAGTTCACCTGACGCACAACCTTTGTATTATTTTGCCTCGCTATGTTTTCATAGAAAAAAAATTTTTGATATATTATAAAAAACCTAACGCCGCGATATTATCCGAAAGCGCCTGCCAAACGCTCTTCGCTTATATTATACCATAAACCGAACGTTTTTCAAAATAATATTTGATATGTAAACCTTTCGCTTTTTGCGGGCGATAAAAAAATCTCTCTTCTTATGTTATGCGATGCCAATCGCGCGCGCCGTCGGTTTTTTATAACAAAAAACGCGCCCACAACTCTTGTGACCGCGGTTTCTAAAGGCGTTTTTTTTATCCATTTTTTTAATCGACGTAAGCCTTTCCGATTTATCTTTCAAATTTGCGGAAAGCGACGACCATAGAGAATTTGCGCTTAACGTCCTAAAATCGTAACAATTTACCGCGTCGGCTATTTTCCCGACACGACGGTATTCAAATATATTATTATCCCGTTTATTATTTCATAGACCAATTTTTCCCGATACGCCGCGTCCAAAAGCAATTCCTCGTCCTCCTTGTTGCTTAAAAAGCCGCATTCGATTATACAGGACGGATAATCCGTACATTTTATTATGTAGTAGTCGCCCGGTAAAGATGAAACCGTCTTTTTTGCATATTCTTCGTTTAATATATTTAGTCTGGCTTGAAGACTCGACGCCATCTCTTTTGATTGCTTGTTTAAGGGATCATAAAAAACTTGCGCGCCCCTCACGGCGCTTTGTTCAAAAAAATTCATATGAACGCTTATGACGCACGCAGGTTTGGCGTTTAAGATTATTTCTTTTCTTTTTTTCATATCCCGCGCCTTTCGCGACTCTTCGGACATTTCGGAACTAAACCAGGTTTGTTCGTACAGCCCGTTTTCATCGACGCGCGTCAAAATAACCCTAAATCCCTGTTTTTCCAACGCTTCTTTTATTAGGAGCGCATATTTGAGATTTAAATCGCTTTCTTTAACGCCCGTCTTTGTTCCCGTTACTCCTTTATCCACTCCTCCGTGTCCGGCGTCCACTACGATAATATTGCTTCTTCCGCCGTATGCCGCCGTCTTTATTCCGTAAAAAATCGACAAAAGCGAATATGCCGACAGTATTATAATCGCTCCCAAAATCACCGATTTTCTTTTTATAAGCAAAAACATATGATAATAATCCTCTTTTTCTCGAAGTTATCCACAGCATTTTTAAACATTCGGCGTTAATTGTGGATAAATATGTGAATAAGTTCCTATAAAATTTTATGACAGATATTTTAGAACATGCCGATTGTATTACCATTATTTTTGAATATTTTTGCTGTTTTTCTTCCGACGCAAGCGCTTTCCGTTTTTTAGTTCGGGCGCGACGCGTTATGCGCTCTATGCGACGAATTAAAGAATGATTCGCGGTCTTTACGCATAAGATATTACACGTATACATCGGGTTCGTTCTTTTTGGCTCGCGTCTTAGGTCATAAATACGCTCAAGGAGCGCCGCGAAAATAGATTTTGATTAAATATTGACTAAATCAAAAAATGTCGGAGTTTTCATATGCTATTAAAAGAGATATTCGGAAAAAAAATAATCAATTCAAAAAGCGCAAAATATGAGGGTATTGTCGTCGGCGCCGTCGTCTCTCGCACATTAAAATACTTGTCCGCATTCAAAGTCGGCATAATCTACATGGACAACGGCGTAAAGGGTCAACGATACGTATATATAGACCCCGCCTGCATTTTCTCTTTTAAAGACGCGCTAATAACCGAGACGATAAAAGAGATCCCGCGTCCCGGCTATGACGAAGCGATAGACGCGCCCTTAAACGTCCCCGTATTCAATCAGGCGGGGCTTTTGTACGGCTATCTTATCGACATGCGCTTTAACCGCTCTTTTCAAATAACCAAGCTCGTGTACGATCGTCCGTTCGGAATACAAAAAATCATAAGCATCTCTGAGGACGTCATAGTCGCAAAAGCCGCGCATAAAAAAAATCGGCTTAGACAAGCGGAAAAAACCGGCGACGAAAATCGCTCAAATACAAATCCTCTTTCCTTTGCCTCCAAGGTTAAATTCTCAAACGCCGCGCCTCCGATAAAACATACGGAAAACGTGAATATCGCTCAAGAATCGACCCGATTGAGTTCCGCCGAAGAAAAAACATACGCCCTCATTTCCGCGAGTGATTTAAAAGAGGACGAGTACTCCGGCACTTCGTCGATTGCCTTCATAAAAGAAACAAACGCGAATCCAAGCCAGTCATCCGCGGTTTTCGCCGCGGTTCAAAATCCACGCCGTAAATATCCCAAAAAACTTATCGGCGACTATACCTTTCTTTTGGGGCGAACGGTAGGCGACGATATAAAAAATCCGGAAAATGAAGTCCTAATCGCAGGAGGCGAAGTCATAACCGATTCGATTGTAGAAAAAGCCGGAGCTTATGGTAAATTGGTAGAATTAACCTTTAGTTCGCTCTTAAGAGGCTGAATTGCGTCCATGCCGTTGTAAAACGCTCATAAACGTACGTCCTCTAACAAATGGAGAAAGCGAATATAGCGCTTTACATAGATTAACAAAAAAGTATAAACTAATACGCATATGAGAAAATCTCGGTAAAAATTATTTCCGTTCGTCAAATCCGTTGATTTTTTTTTGTTTTTGCATTAAAATATAGTAAACATATAAATTTAGATTATTGGTCGCGAAAGTATGCTTACCCGTATTTTACGCCCGAAAGGATAACAAAATGAGAATCTCCACAAAAGGACGTTACGGTATTGCCGTTATGTTAAGCCTTGCCGAACGGCTTGGTCAGCAACAGACCGCCGTCGATATCGCAAAAAAACTCGGGATTTCAAAAATTTATCTTGAACAAGTGCTATCGCTGTTAAAAAACGCGGGGCTTGTCCAATCTATCAAGGGCTCGCAAGGCGGATATCTTTTGGATACGACGGCGGAAAATATAACCGTGCTTGAAATATTAAAAGCTACGGAAGCCGGTCTTTTTGAGCGCGCCGAAACGAGTTCCGAGGAATCGGCGGCGTATATTGAAAAGGCCATACAAAACACCGTTTGGGATCCTCTCGACAAAACCGTTAATTCTTTACTTTCAAATATAACGCTTCAAGCGGTGTTGGATAACAGCAGAACCCTGGGCTCGGGATACATGTTTTACATCTAAAATCTGTTTTCGGTTCTTTTTTGCATAGCTTAAAGAACTCTAAAAACGGTCGCTTCCCGTCGTTTATTTAAGGTTATTCCTTATCCGCATTCTTTTTCCCCCGTCCGGATTTATCGTAACAGTCCAAAAAACCGTGTTTTTTACCGTCTTTTTTGTAGCCTATCGCCGTATCGAGATTTATATTGTACATGCTCCTAAAAATATTTATGCCCGCGTTGGGATTATTCCTTTTAAGCGTTTTTATAAGTTCCTTTACTTCCTGTCGTTTTGAACCTCCGCCGCCGTTATTGCAGATAGAGCAATTCTCGGTGAAGCGGCATGCGCATTGAATAAAATTCAGCTCGTTATAATTTCGCCAGTTAATGATATCGCGTTCCTCAACGAGATACATCGGGCGTATAAGCTCCATCCCCTCAAAATTATCGCTTTTTAGCTTTGGCATCATCGATTGTATCTGCCCGTTATACAAAATTCCCATGAGAATTGTCTCTATAACGTCGTCAAAATGATGCCCCAAAGCTATTTTATTACACCCCAACTCTTTTGCTTTCGCATAAAGATTGCCCCGCCGCATTCTTGCGCACAGATAACAAGGCGATTCGTCAATATCCGCAACTACAGAAAAAATATTCGATTCAAAAACTGTTATCGGAATATTTAAAAGCTTCGCGTTATTTTCCACAGTCAATCTGTTTATCTCGTTATATCCCGGGTCCATTACCAAAAACACGGCTTCAAAATTATTTCTGCCGTGCCGTTTCAGTTCCTGAAAGCATTTTGCCATAAGCATAGAATCTTTACCGCCTGAAATACATACGGCTATCTTGTCGCCGTCTTTTATGAGCTTATACTCGTTTATCGCGGCGACGAATTTCTTCCAAATCGCCGACCTATACGTCGTTATTATACTTCGTTCAGTTTTTTCGTATCTTTCCATATCAAACGTATCCCTTAAGAGTATCAATCAGCTCGTCCGCTTCTTTTTTGTCCGTCAAATGCGAAAGGCTTATTCTTATCGACGATAATGCTCTTTTTCGCTCCCCCGTAACGACAAGAACGGCTTTTGAAGGCGTATTTTTAACCGAACAAGCCGATTTTACGGAAACGCAAATACCGTGTTCTCCGAGAAAATCCTTGGTCTGTTCACCCTTTTTACCCTCTACGCTTATATTCAATATATACGGGGACGCGTCCGCGGGACTGTTTATCTTTATTCCGCGAATGCCGATAAGACAATTCCTCACGTAAGCGTTTAGCTTGCTAACATATTCAAAACGCTCGCGCAAATTTTCATACGCAAGCTCGACGGCTTTCGCCGCCGAGGCAATCAAAGCCAAAGGCGGCGTACCGCTTCTGTACAATGAAACGCTGCCGCCGCCGTGAATAAGCGGACTCAAAATCACGCCTTTGCGCCTCGCTAAAAAAGCCGCTCCGTTCAACCCGTAAAATTTATGCGCGGCAAACGAAAAGCAATCCGCCCCGCAAAAAAACGCGGCGGGTATCTTTCCCACGGCTTGCGCGGCGTCGGTATGAACCCGACAAGACGGATATTCCGAAACTATTTTTATTATCTCTCTTATCGGCTGAAGCGTTCCAAGCTCACTGTCCGCGGCGCATACGGACACCAATATCGTGTCTTTGCGCATAAGCGCTCTCAAACTCTCCGTATCGATTTTTCCGTCCCGCTTTATGTCGGCAAGCTCCACTTCATAGCCCTTGTTCTGTAAATATGTCAACGCGCCCCCGACGGACGCGTGTTCTAAATAAGTCGAAATAATATGCCGCCCGTTTTCTCTATAAGACTCGGCTATCCCCTTTATCGCAAGGTTGTTAGCCTCGCTCGCCGACGCTACGGGTATAAATTCATATTCGTTCGCGCTTTCAAAAAAATTCTTTATTCTCTCTATACTATCAAAAAGCTTTTTCGCCGCAACCGTTCCCGAAGGATGAGTGGAATTTGGATTCGCATAAAACTCTCTCTGACACAGACAAAATTCCTCTATAACCCTCTCGTCCGCAGGCGTATCCGCGGCATAATCCAGATATATCATGTTTCTATCCTATAATCTCCGAAAACCCAACTACCGACAAACTCCGAAAATCAAAAAACCTTCGGAACAATTTATCACTCGGGATATTTCTTTAGAAGTGAAATCAAGACCATCCACGCCCTGCGCCACTCGCCGACGTTAACCGGTATCTTTGAAAAAAGACGCATGGACGCATTGAAGCCCATGCTGGTATAGATATATAAGAAAGCGTCCACATCGATTGGCATAATGACTTTAGTTTCTATCCATTTGTTCAAAAGCGCGCCGATATAAAAACGCGGGACTTCAACAAAGAGCTTTTTTATAAAAGACGCGCTTATATCGTCCGTAAGAAATTCCGTGCCGCCGATAACGATTATTCTGTCCATTACCTCCTCTATACCCGGAAAATGGTAATCTAACATCAAAAAAACCTCCGACGGCGGCTTAGTTTCGGCAAGAGCCAAAAGACTGTCCACCGTCGGCATGTATTTTTCTAACTTTTCAAAAAAATAATCATAGATTCCCTCTAATATCTTTGCCTTAGATTCAAAATGATTATAGATTGAAGCGGCTTTGATGCCGATATCCTCGGCAATATCTCGCATCGAAACATTTTTGTATCCGCGCTCGGAAAACATCTTGACCGCGGTAAAAAAAATCTTTTCTTTTGTCTTGCAGTGCTCGCTCATATTCATAACGCCTTATGAGAATTTCTTAGAACAAACGTTCGTTAGTATATTATAACACATAAGAAGTCAAAAATCAAGATTTTTCTACAAAAAAATATTTGGTTCTCCGACAAAATACGCAAAATTCAAGACTTATATCTTACTCGTTCACGGCGCGTTTCGCTTCTCCAAACGCTTGGATTTAGATTTTTTGCGTCTTTTTCTTTTTATAGGCAAAATATCCCGCACCCGCGGCGGCCGCCAAAAGAATAGTGCATCCGACGACGATTAACGCCACCGCCCATGCCGGCAGTTTACCGGAATTTGTCGGCTTATTCGATTGTGTATAAAACGTATTCAGGCTTTCATATATCTGCATTTGTCCCGCTTTCGTCGGATACGGGTCAATCACGTAACGCGGCGGAATAAGAGTTATAGTCGCATTGACGAGTTTTTTTGCGCTGACCTCAAAAACTTCAAAGATATCCACAATTTTTATATCGCCTCTGCCCCGTATGCAGGCGTTCATTTTGTCCAACCAAAACTCTACATAAAGCCCCAGATTAAAACGTTCTATTCCCGCAAGCTGATTCTCTATCATTATTCCGCTATACGGATTATAAACGGTAAAGACCGCCACCTCGGTATTTTTTGCGCGTAATCTATCCGCGACTTTGTTAAACTCTATCTCAAAATCGTCTACTGCTTTTTGCATTTTGCTCACGAAACTCTCCGACTCAAGTTCGGCTCCCAATCGGTTTATGGCGGCGGCGTCTAGCTCCGCCGCGTCAATCTTTAAAAGAACGGTATCCAAAACGTTCAATATATCGTGCAATCCCGTCTCGACGACTATCAACCCCGCGTTACGTATTTCGGAGTCGGAAATTCCGTCCAAAACGACGTTAAGCTCCTCCGTCGTTAAGCCGTGAACGGCATAATTTTTTAAGTTTAATCGATTTTTGACGGAAAACAGCTTGGCGTAAGAGTTTTCCGTCTCGACGCCGGCACCCCCCGACACGGCTCCGCCGAATATCAATAGCTCCGAGTTTTGCGCGCCGAACGACTTTACGCCCAAAGGCGTAAAAGCTGAAAAAGACAGGATAAATATTATGGCGAGCACTATAATTTTTTTCATCATTTCCCAATATTCCGTCTAATTATTTTTTATTGCGTCGATAGGTTTCATTTTTATTATCCGTATCAACGGCAACGCGCTTGAGAGAATTACCATGATTATGCAGCTTATTACGACGTACAATATGCTTGATAAATCGGGACTGAGTATGCTTAACGTGGATGAAAAATTCCTCGTAAGCGAAGCGTTTATGATAAACGCTCCGATATTCATAAAAATAATCGTCAGTATAATATCAAGCATAATAATAGCCGCGTCTTCCAGAACGAATATTTTAGCTATATCCACGCCCCTCGCCCCCATAGCCCGGAGGATGCCTATCTCTTTCTTTTTTGCCATTATTCCGGACGAGATAAAGTTGTACATTAACAACAAGACAAAGAGAAATAAGACAAGACTCGCCATATCAAAAACATCTATGATTATGTCGAATATTTTGTCCATTGCCGCAAGCTCCGTCGTCGCGTAAGTCGCGTATCTTATCATATTGCTTTCCATATAAGTCAGCATTCGCTCATCGACGGCTCTGTTGCCCGTAAGCGGCACGAACATATTCGCGACTATCATTCCGTCCTTTATACAGATATCCTTAGCCGACTCGCTCATTACCACGGCGTTTTGCGTATTGCCGTACGCCGCGTCGTCAAAGACGCCGATTATATTCATATTCTTAAGCGCGGACGCTCTGTCGTCGCTTAAAAAACCGAAATTCAGCTTGAGATTTTTAAAATCCTCCGTAACGACGTCGATAAAACCGTAGTACTCGCCTATGCCCAAAAGTTTACCCAAAAGAGAACTGCCTATTATGACCTCGTTGCCCTTCAAAGAGTTAAAATGGTTATACCCGTCTATGTACTTGACCTGTACTCCTTCCGTCGCGGAAAACACGTAATAAGCCGAAGGCGAACCGATTATACTGAGATTCACGCCCAATTTGTCCGAATTTACGTCGGAAGATAAAAAACCGTTCGCTTGAAAGACGTTACTCTTGACGGCAAACCCATACAGAGCGTTTTCCGTAGTCAAAGCCGCCGTATATATGTTTTGCATATTAAAATTGTATTCAAATCTTCTTTCTCTATTTTGAAAATCCATGCTTTTGTAATTTGTGGAATATATGCCGACTATTTTTAGCGAATATCCGCTATATTCCAGTACCTGATTTAATATGCTTTCGTATCCCGTATTCGGAAAAATATCGACTTTTTTTAGCTTGGCGCCAAAAAACATAATACTGTCCGCGATAAAATCCGAGATAAGTATCTCCACCGCGTTTTTATTTGTACGAGGATAATGTCCGGCAATAAGCGACGCGTGATAAAAACCGTTTAAAGATTCCGAGTCAACGCTCTTTCCCATCTCCACAAAAAGCTGTATACGATTGTTATATATCGTCGTGACCGCCGGCGGCGTTGAATATCTGGGAATTGTCACGTTAAAACGGTAAGCGCGGTAAGCCGTGGAAATACCCGCCTGTAACTTCTTTATGTCGTCTTCTGTATAAACGATAGCTTCGGTTATCGGATCGCCTAACTCGTCGATGTCGATTTCACCGTTATCATCGTAGACATACCGCGTATTCACCGCAAGAAGAGTATTGACTTTTATACTTTCAAAGGTATTTAGGCTTGCGGTATGATAATTATAGTTTTTCATTATGTCTGACAAACCGAATACGGCGAGCGCGACTACCGTAAGCAATATAGTAATAAAAAATCTGCCCTTTCTCTGCTTAAAGTTTGAAACGCTTATTTTTAACGCGTGCTTTATGGGAAGCTTAGTCTTTATGCTCTCAAAGCGCGGCTTATTTTTTGACCCCGATTCGTCTTGCGTTGCGACGAACGAACGGTCTATACGGCGCTGATACTCGAATTTGATGCGTCCGAGATCGACGTCCGAAACCTTTGTCTTGTCCGAAACGACGACTCCGTCGTTCATTTCAATTAATCTGTCTCCGTACACCAAGGCGCTGTCCGCGTCGTGGCTGACTATAATAACCAAACGCGTTTTTGACAATTCCTTAAAAAGCTCAAAAATCTGAACTCCCGTAGCCGCGTCAAGGCTTCCCGTGGGCTCGTCGGCAAATATGATTTTCGGATTTTTAATGAGCGCGCGCGCTATGGATATCCTTTGGCGCTGACCTCCGGACAGCTCCGATGAACGGCGGCTTTCGTAACCCTCAAGACCTACTTGTCTCAAGGCGTTTTTTATGCTTTCGTCGTCGGCATCTCTCCCTTGAAGTTTAAGCGACATAGCTATATTTTCTTTTATCGACAGCTCTTCTATGATATTAAAATCCTGAAAAACAAAGCCGACGTAGGTATTGCGGTATATGTCAAAATCCGGCTGTTTAAAATCCTTTGACGACTTTCCCTCGATTATTATCTCGCCGCTGTCCGCCATATCCATTCCGCTCATGAGATTCAAAAGAGTACTCTTGCCGCTTCCGCTTTTTCCGCAAACAAAAACAAGACCGCTGTCGCCGAAATTAACGCTTATATTTCTTACGGCGGCGCAATCGTTGCTTCTTTTTGATTTATATGTCTTGCTTATGTTTTTTAACTCAAGCATTCATTACTCCCGTTTTACTCGCTCTTTTTCCACGCTTTGACAAAACGTCAACCGAAAAAAGCATCTTACGAAATCGTTGAAATTGTCACGCGGCATTCATAATTACAAAGCTGTTCGATTGCAACGCTCCGTAAATCCCGTTCGGTCCGGTTCCGAAATTTATCTTTTGATTAAAAACCTTCCCGGTGATTACGTAATTCTCGTTCAAGTCCCCCGGATCAAGCGTAGAATTTTCGGCGGAAACGTCGTAAATATTGCTTTCGTTCAATAAGCCTACGGCTTTTCCGATATACGGCGCGATATCCTGCAACGCAATGTCCTCGGCTCCCGCATAGCGGACAACCGTATTACTGACCGTGCATCCCGTCGCTAAGGTTCTTGTCGCGGCGTACCCTATCAATCCGCCCGCCTCGCGGTTTTCTTTGACAAGAAACAACGTTATTTCGCTGTCGTATACCCCGCAATTAACTATATATGTGCCGTAACCCGCTCCCGCAATACCGCCGAGTCGACCGTTGCCGTAAATCTTTACGGACGACGCGCAGGAAATAATCATACCTCTGCTATATCCGACTATGCCGCCCGCCGCCGAAGCGC
>JAISQX010000146.1 GCA_031273965.1 Clostridiales bacterium | reverse complement strand
GTCTTGATATAACGGAGCACGGTTTGGTAAGCGCATACGCCGGATTTTCAACGACTTTTGAAGATCTCTATGACGGTATAGACGCGAATATAGACGGTACAGCTTCGATAGACGCCGCCGTTCCGGTGCAGGTCAAAACTTTGAGCGGCGTCGCGTCCGACGTAAAAATGACAAAAGTCGAGATCATATGCAATGAAATCAAATTTGAAGCGCTAAAAGAAGCTATGAACGGTATCGGAGTAACCGGCATGACTATCACAAAGGTTTTAGGTTGCGGCGCGCAAAAGGGTAAGATGGAAAAATACCGCGGCGCGGATGTGGAAATAACCCTTCTGCCTAAGATACAAGTGGAAATAGTCGTTTGCAAAGTTCCCGTAAAAACCGTTGTGGAAACGGCTAAAAAAGTACTCTATACCGGTAAAATCGGCGACGGCAAAATCTTTGTATACGACGTGGAAAACGTCATAAAGGTCAGAACAGGAGAAGAGGGTTACGACGCTCTGCAAGACGAGATTTAATTCGGCGCCCGATTGCTAAAGAAAGTGACAGTAAGAGAGCCGTCCCGCAAATAAAAGCGGGACGGCTTTGTTTGTATTTTTGCTTACGTTCCGATAAATACTATAGCGGAAAACCGTTGCATTATTTACGAATTTGTATTATAATTGGTGCAGAGAATTATGAAAAAATTTAAGAACAGAGAAAAAGAATCGGATTATAGCATAATTATAGGTTGCGGAAGGTTAGGCGCGAGCATCGCGGACAACCTTTCGGAAAAGGGACGCAGCGTTATGGTCGTTGACAAGAATAGCGAGGCGTTTAAAAGATTGTCTTTTGGATACGGAGGGTTGACCTTTAACGGCGACGCTTCGGAAATATACGTTTTGAACGAAATAAACGTCGAAAAGGCAAAATCCGTCGTCGTCGCGACTAATAACGACAATACGAATATTTTAATCGCTCAACTAATCAAGGAACGTTATAATGTTCCGAGGGTGATTGCGCGTTTGTATGAGCCGGAAAAAGCCTGCGTATACGAGGACGCCGATATAATGACTTTATGCCCCGCCGTTTTGTCGGCGAACGAAATAAAAAAATTATTAAATATAGACACGGTTGAGCCGTAAAGACTGAAGGTTATGAAAAAACGGGTATTTTTAATAGGCGGGTTTAGCAAGGCAAAAGCGCTTGCCGCGTCGTTAATAAAAAAAGGGTACGGAGTTACCGTCATAAACAAAGAGCCGGACGAGAGCAAGATGCTCGCGGAAGCGGAGCGATTGAACGTTTATTGCGGCGACGGGACTGTCCCAATTGTTTTGGAGAACGCGAATATTTACGGCGCCGATATCGTCATAGCGCTTACGAGAAACGACGACGATAATCTCGTCATATGCCAGCTTTGCAAAAAGCGCTTTAAAGTAAAAAAGACCGTCGCGCTCGTATCGGACCCCAAAAAAGTTGATTTTTTTTATCGCATGGGAATTGATTCGGTGGTCTGCGCTATCTCCGCAATTTCGGCTATTATAGAGCAGCAAGCGGTCATGGACGAAATGCAAACGTTGGTTTCCATAGGAGCGGGACAAATAAAGATTTCTCAAATCCCCGTATCGCCGTCGGCGCCCGCCGCGGACAAAAAGCTTTCGGAACTTGGGTTCCCTAATAACGTTGTCATCGGCTGTATAATGAGGGGCGATAGGGTAGTCGTTCCGCGTGGCGAAACGAGAATACATGCCGGGGATATACTCATGATTATCTCCGCGGATCAGAAAGATATACAGGGAATAAAGGAAATAACGGGGAATGAATAAGAATCCAAAATGCGGCTTTTTGCCGCTTTGGTAATGTAATCGGATTTTTTAAATGAAAGAGAAAAAGAACATAATCAAAGTATTAAGACCTGTCTTTGGGCGCATAGAAAGCGCGGTCGGGACGACGGTGGACAGAATATCGCGGGGGAACGTATACGGAAAGCTCATAATACTTATAGGCTTTTTGGAATTGATGCCCGTCGTTATCACTTTGTTTTATCCGTCGGAGATTAGATATGCGCCGTGGTTTGTCATACCTTCTTTTTCGGCGATTGCGTTGGGAATAATCATCGGAATGTTTACAAAACAGGCGCCGGAGCGCACGGACGAATGGCAGGCGCCCATTAGGCGCGGGAGTTTTCCGGTACTTTTCGCTTGGGGATTTGCGATTTTTTTAGGTTCTATACCGTTCTTTTTAGGCGGTATTATGGATTTTTTACCGGCGCTATTTGAGTCGGTAAGCGGATGGACGACAACGGGTCTGTCGCTTGCGGATGTGGAAAGCTTACCGCATATCTATCTGTTTTTTAGAAGCTTTATGCAATACGGCGGCGGATTGGGTTTTATTCTTATGGTCAATATGCTCATACACGGTAAACAGGAAATCAATCTATTTAACGCCGAAGGTCATCCCGACAGGATTATGCCGAATCTAAAAAAAACCTCGCAGACGATATTCTTATTGTACAACGGTTTTCTGCTTGCGGGAATCATATCGTATGCGATATTCGGAATGAGTTTTTTTGACGCGCTTTGCCACGCTATGAGCGCGTTGTCCACGGCGGGTTTTTCGACGCGGGCGGACAGTATCGGCGCGTATGGAAATATTGGCATAGAGCTTGTAACGATAGTGCTTATGCTTGTCGGCGCGACAAATTTTGCCATTTTGCTGCTTTTGGTAAAGGGAAAGATACGGCGGGTGCTGGGTATAAGCGAGATAAGGTTTATGCTGGCTATGACGCTCGTGTTTTCGTTGCTTATAGCCGCGTCATTGGTTATGGACGGAAACGGGGTAGGCGAAAGCTTGCATAATGCGTTTTTTGGAGTTATCACCGCGTTTTCGACGACGGGATACACCATAGCGAACTACGCGGAATGGAATGCGTTCGCGGTATTTTTGATTTTTATCCTGATGTTTATAGGCGGCGGCGCCGGTTCGACGGCGGGCGGAATAAAGATTGTGCGGGTGCACGTTCTATTCAAGTCCGCGGTAAGCGGAGTAATCAGGCGGTTATTTCCGTCAAACAAGGTCATTAGCTTGAGCTATTATAAGGTACAGGGAAAGAGTCCTATAGACGGCGATTTGGTATCCGAAACCTTGGGCTTTTTCTTCTCGTATATAGCTATATTTATGTTGGGAACGGCGCTTATTCTGCTGTTTTCTCCGGGTACGGATGTGCAAAAAGGCGCGTTTGAATTTGCGTCCGCGCTTGGCACGGTGGGGATTTCAAACGGTCTGACAAAAGCGGCGAACTATCCGACGCTTATAGTCGAAATGTTTGGAATGGTACTGGGACGTTTGGAGATTTTTATCGTTTTTGTCGGAATATTTTCCGCCGTGAGCCGACTCAAAAAATTTGAATTTAAACGTGCGGTAAAAAAGAATAAGAAAGATAAAAAAACAAAAGAGCATGGAAGTCTTTAAAGAAAAAATATAAGGTCGAAGAGAAAGAATATTATAAGAGAGTAAAAAATAAAGAAATACAATGTAAAATAATAATTTTTTTTTGGAGGGCAGCTAATATGGCGATACATCAATCAGGCGAAGATTATTTGGAGGCGATTTACGTTTTGAGTGAAAGCCACAGAGGTGTTCATGCCGTGGACGTCGCGAGCAAATTGAATTTTTCTAAGCCGTCGGTGACAAGAGCTATGAGGATTTTAAAAAGTAACGGATATATATTTATTGATTCCGATAATCACATTATTCTCACCGAAATGGGCAGAAAAAAAGCCGAGGCGGTATTTGAACGGCACAATACCATTGCAAAGTTTTGGATAATAAACGGCGTTTCAAAAGAAAACGCGTATAAGGACGCCTGCCTCATGGAGCACGATATCAGTAACGAAACCTTTGAATGTATAAAGAAAATTATTTCCAAAAGCGTAGAAGAATAGAGAAAAAATAAGAAATTTTTTTACGTGCCGAAGACAAACCCGTATGCTTTTCAACGCGTTTTACGGAGTTTGTTTTCGGCATATTTTTTTTGATTTGTCTATATTGACGAATAAAATTTTATGTCCGCTTTTAAAAAGAAAAAAAAATAGTTTTATAAATTTTAAAAATCTTTTTTACTGCCTATTAAAACTTACCGAATTGAAGACGTATTATTATAATTGAAGCTTGCTTGCGGTCTTAAGGTGCCAAAGTGCTGACGATATTACTTCGTCGATGTGCAGAACCGGGAGCAAAATACGAGATCTGAAGGGAAGTCAATAAATAATAAATACGCATAAAAAGTATGCAATTTTTTTATGTAATCTCATAAAAGAAAAAACAAATTTTACAAAAATTTTACAACTACTTTTCTGAAACCTATTGAAATCTGTGAATAAAAGGTGTATAATGAAGCTAACAAAAACACAATTGGAGGTTTTTAACATGAAAAAAAAGCAAATTGCGTTACTGTGTGTGCTCATTTTGAGCGGAACAATGCTTGCGGCGACGCTAAGTAGCTGTAGTGTGCGATTGCACGACAAGTATTGGGTTGCGGAGCAAACGTCCGGATATGCCACTATCCGCGGTTTAACGGCGGCGGGTAGAGAGCAGACGGAGCTTACGCTACCGGCGGAGATAAAGGGCTATCCGGTGAAGAAATTGGAGGCGAATAGGACATTTATAGCGGCGATGCTTGGCTCGGATATTGCGCACGCGAACTTGGGCAAACTTAGAAAAATGACTATAGAGGGAAGCGTAGAAATTACCCGCGGCTTTTTTGGCAATAGTGGAGTTGAAGTTATTGAATTTTTGAGCGAAAAACCATCGATCTTGAAAGAAGGTATTTTTGAGGGCAATAGGCGCTGGGCGGCATTTTTGATTGTTCCCGAAGGAAGTCCCGATGATTTCTTTGGAGAAGGAACAGAAAATCGGTTGAAATTTAAGCCATTGGAAGCAATTAACGGGTATTTTATTAAAGAAAATATATTTCATGGCTACTACGGAGACAAAGAGCATATAGAGGTACCCGAGGGAGTAGAATCGACAGCGGTAAATAGTGGCGTTGGGTATTCGGTTACTACAATAAAGTTTCCATCAACAATGAAAGTCATAATAGCGCGAAGCAATTTTAATGCGTCAAATGGACTTGAAACGGTTTATGTTTCACAAAACACCGTTATAGAGGAAGGAGCGATAAGTTCTCATGTCGAGATAGTAAGATATTAGTTTGTATATGAATAAAATTTAAATTTTATAAGGAGCACCATGAATGAAGAAAAAATTTTTAAAAAGAATAGGAACAAAGTTATTGGTAACGATATTAGTAGTTGTAGCGGCAACGGGGTTTTTCTTTGAAAAAGCAAGGGAAGCAAACGTATTCGCTTCCGATAATATTCCGCAAAGCGAGAGCGGCTTAATCGGCGTGCCGGATTATGACTTTGAGCGCTATATAATGAACGACCTTAGGAATGCGATAAACGTCGCCGAAGGATTGCAAGATATAGCCATCAGTTGAATTGCGTCGGCAACGGCACGTGGGGATATGTAGGTCAAATAGAGGGATATTGCATCATAACGTAGCGAATAAAAAATATCCGCAATATATCATAAAGAAGAAAAAAAGCCTTCGCGTTTGATTTTTTTGTGATACCCGAATAAAAAAGCTTGTCGGTCATACGGTTGACAAGCTTTTTTGTTTTATAAGGGCTTTTTGATTCGCCGCCTTATCGTAAATATTGTTCAAAAGGCTATTATAAAAGCGGCGGTACGCTTTTTTTGTGTCGTCCGGAAATTATTTTTAATTTTTTTTGAAATAGACTTGAAATCATACGAAAAAAACGTTATAATGTATGTATCCTGATTTTTAGGAGTATTGTTATGAAAAAAAGACTTATTTTAGCGGCGTTGTCGGCGGCGTTGGTTTTGTTACTGAATTCATGCGCCGATGCGACGGTGACTTACGGGGTCTATTACTTTCCAAGCGGCGAAATGTATTTTGAATACGCCGTTGAGATAGACGAAACGACGATAAACGATTCGACGTATAACGGCGAGATGATAATCGCGATTGCGTCGGATATTTTTGCGGCTTACGGCTACGAAACGTATGTCGATGAAGAAAGACCGAATATTGTATACGCGTGGGAGTATTACGAGTCGAGAACGGAGTACAATATCAAAAACGGCATAACGGGCGACGAGCTTCCGGACGAATATGACGAGAATTTTTTTAAGGTAGGCGGATTGTTTTACAATAACTACGTAAGCAGGCAACAGACGGTTTTTAAAGACGTCGATTTGATTGTGCAGTCCGTTATAGATAATATCCCGGCGATATATCAGGACTTGGGCGAGGAGTTTGTGGAAAAACTCCGGAACGACATTATGAATATCCGCTACGACACACTTTTGTACGTCTTTAAATACGAGACGGGATACAAATCTATCGAAAGCGACGCGGATCGTAAAGAAATAGACGAGGAAACGGGGTTGTACGCTCATATATACGAAATGCAATACGCGGATATAGGCAGAACTATAGAATTGAAAAGCGCTTCTCCGAATTATACGACTTGGGCGGCTATAGCGATAGCCGCGGCTGCGGTCGTTACGGCGGTCATGTTTTTGTTCGGGAAAAGAACAAAAGGGGCGGTTTAATACCGAATTTGTTTTTACGGCGCGCCGATCGTTTTCTTGAAGGACTGAATAATGTCTTAATCCGCGTAAAAATAAAGTTTAGGTGACAGATGAAATCAAATGAAAATAACAAAAAAATTCAGGCGCGTTCCATGCCTTTTAACAAGGAAGCCGAGCAGTGTGTGCTCGGCTCTTGTCTCATTGACGGAGAAATAGTCGCGGACGTCGTTTCGTCGTTGTCCGAAAAGGATTTTTATCTTCCCGCGCATAAACGAATTTTTTCCGCCGTATTCGAGTTGTATAACGACGGAAAAGCGGCGGACGTCGTGACGATTACCGATATATTGGATCGCGGCGGCATACTCGCGGATATAGGCGGATTGGATTATCTAATAGGGCTGTCGGAAGCTATTCCGAGCGCGGCTAATTTTAGATATTATGCCGGAATAGTAAAGAGAGATTCGACGCTAAGAGAGCTAATCGCCGTGTCCAACAGCATCGCGCTTGACGCATACGACAG
>JAISQX010000114.1 GCA_031273965.1 Clostridiales bacterium | reverse complement strand
AAAAAATAATTACGAAATTGAAGAAATATCCATCGCATTATCACAACGCCATACCAAACCGGATTATTTTGCCGAAGAAAAATCCCCTCTCCCCCCGACTCTATAATTGTTTAACCACGTCTTTTTTTGTATGGATACGTAATAACATATAACTTAACGACGCTAACAAAATAACTCCGCCGCAAAGAACCGCACCTCCTATCGGAAGATAATCCGTCAAACTCACAGTTAGCTCCACGTATAGCCCGCTTGTAAGTATCGTTCCCAATAGATTGACGAGAAACGAACTAAAAAAGACTCCCGATATCGCCGCCGCTATAAATAAAATAACCAACTCGGTAAAGATTGTGAGGTATATGCCGCCGCTTGTCATGCCTTGCGCCTTCATTACGCCAAAATATATGCCTTTCCGTTTAATATCGTATATAAGTATTGTAAACAAATTGACAAGTAACGCAACCAAAAGCAACCCTCCGGCTATCAGCATTATTTCATTGCACAGCGTTCTCTGCTTTTCAAAAATAGTATAATATTCTTTTATATAATCTCCGGAGTAAACGGCTACATATTTACCGTTAAAATGAGAACTTATCTTGTTTATTATCTCCTCGGCGCCATTGTAGCTACTTAAAAAAATCTTGGTTGTTTTAATTCGAAAATTATTCATGCCTATATTAACGAAATAGTTTACCGTATAATCTAGTACGCTCGATAGATACTCATATTCGTCGCTAAATACGCCGACGATAATAAAAGACTCCTCAAAAACCGGCAATTTTATCGTCTTGCCTATCACATTGTTTACGCCTAATCCCAAAATCTTTAATATATTAAACGTAACGACCGCTTCATGCTCGTTTTTTGCCGCCCTGCCATACAAAATTTCTTTGCCCTTAAACCTATTATTAAATTCCAAATATTCGTTTTTTGAAATCAATTCCGTTTCTTCCCTCGAAAAAATACAAAGTACGTTTTCGATAATATATTTATTCCCGTCAAAAATCAACTCATATTCCAAATCGTTGTCATGGATAATTCCCTCGGTGATAACCTCGTTTACGCCATCCAGAGCTTTTAAAAAATTCATATCTTGCTCGGATAAGGCGTTCTCCTCTTGTATATAAATGTAATTATCCGAAGCGCTCTCGTTGATTAATACCGCCAACTCTCTATTTATCGCAAGATTATACGTAAAAAAAGTCGTTATCAATATGCAAATAGACGTAAAACCTACGGCTATTTTTAACGAAGTCGCCCATCTTTGCTTTATATTATACATCGATACCTTTATTATGTTGAATAAGCTCATATCACTTTTCCTCCAAAAGAATCGACAGAGGACTAATAACCATAAACTTCCTCTTGAATTTAAAATAATATACCGCGAAAACTAATGAGTATGTCGCAAAAACGGCGAAAGGCGCGTACCACACAAGCCTTATTCGAAAGCCCATATCAAATAAATCCGCCGCGAATTTTTCAAAGTATGAGTTCATAAGAAACGCGCCGAAAATGCCCGCGATTAATGCCGTCATAAAGATAAGCGATAATCCTAAAAAGCATATCTTTATTATATCACGCATTTCACAGCCCAATAGCCTATAAAGACCGTAAGCCTTTTCCCTAACGCTTATTATCATTGAAATAATATTGAACACCGCAAAAGCGCCGACCCCCAATAGTAAAAAGGTTAGAAGCCAAAACAGAGCTTTTGACAGATTAAGCGCTTTTACGCTGTCCACAACGTTAAGAAAGTCAAGATAGCCCTTTTTGGACTTCTCTATTTTAGCCGCAACCTTATATATATTGATAACGTCGTATACCTCCAGATAAGCCATTCCCTCGTCAACGTTTTGTCCTAAGGCGTGGCACAACATAACGACCAGATCATATGAAAGGATAAAATCCGGATTGTCTCTCGTCTCGGTTTCATAAGGATTGCCGTCCTCGTCTATCATTTCTGTCGCAACGAGATTATCCTTATATATACCCACGACTTTAAATTCAAAAGTATAACCTATGTCAGGTCGCACAACACCGCCGACAATCACGCCCAATTCGTCGGCGACTGCCTCCGAAAGCCAAATATTATATTGCGCGCTATTATCGCCGGAGTCCCATGCTCTTCCGCTTACAAACGGCTGTTCCGTTTTACTCAAATAAGAGTTTTTATTGATTTCGTCTTTGAATAGATGCGCTTCGCCGGTCAAGTATTCCAAAGATCTGTCCCCGACCTTTAACGTAACCGAACCCGCGACGGCGGCATAATTAAACGTGATATAATCGGCGCCCGATTTTTTAATAGAATCGATATCGCTCAAATCCGAGACAAGGATACCCGCGCCGCTTGGAAAGGCGTTTTGCAAATTTTTTTTATATTGATTGGGAACGCTTATAGCCGCCGAAAACAACGACATCGTTATAGAAAGAAATAAAACCAATATCACAAAAAAAACGACATAATATTTTTTTGACGACGTCGTCTCAATCTTTAACAACTCGAGTAAATTGTAATTTTTAGTTTTCATCTACTATTTCACCGTCTGATAAATTAATAATCCTCTTCGCTCGCTTAGCGTCTTCCGCAATCAAATTAGCATGTTTGATTACGCATGTCAATAGTTTTAGATAAAATTTTTCAATTTTTCTCAAAATAATCGGCAAAGATTGATTGAACGGAAATATTTTACAAAAAAAGTGAAAATACGATTCGAATGATTTGCCTTCTTAGACGAAAGAATTTATACTATAAGTATATTTTTTATCGTATTTATCGATTCGTCGGAGAAATTTCTCTTTAACAATATTTATTATGCAGAAACAAAGCCTTTTTCTGCGCCGCAACACGTACGCATGCGGAGAAATGGCTCATTATATACGAAAAAAGTTAAACGAGGTATTTTTTATGAAACTTTTTACCAGTGGCAAAGTGTCAGAAAGTAAATTGTCGTCCGTAGGTAAACGCGACGGCTTTGTCGACAATATCAGAGGTCTTGTCGTTCTGCTCTTTTTGATGTCGTCGGTATTTGTAAACAGTAAGGGAGGAGAACTTGCCCTGCCCGATTTTTTCGCCCACACAAGCGCTTGGGAAATTATAAACGTCGGTAAAGGAATCATCGGCATTAAGCCGTTCGGCTTCGGACTGCTCGATTTGGGGCCGATCGTCTTTTATTTTTTGATAGGCGTCGTAGCTTTCCTCAATATCAATAATAAAGCGCGCCAACGCGGCGACGCTAAAGGCTTATATCGTTCTTTTTTTGTGCGTAATTTGGCGATTATGGGTATGGGTACTATCGGATGCGCAATAATGATTCTGTTGTCGAACGACGGTACTTTCGCCGAACCCGTTTACTCTTTGACCGCCGGTAACGTCGTTTATTTTTGGAGCGGGATTACAGCCGTCGGTTTTACGGGAGTTCTACTCACCCCTTTGGTTCCTTTGGTACGTAAGACGTGGTGGGCAAAATTAATTGCGTCCTTAGCGATATTGACGATTTATACCCTTATAAGTAATAACGAAATCTTTCTTAAATTCATGGCGAAGGGTATCGAGGGCGGCATGTCCGCCTGCATTGGTTTCGCGGGCGCGCTTTTATTCGTCGGCTTTTTAGCCGATTTGATGAGGATGAAAAAATCGATTATCTGGTATTCCCTGGCAAGCGTAGCGCTTGTCGGCGCATTTATATTCGTTTTGAGTTTACCAAACACTCCGGAAAATCCCGTTCTCTTTTATCCCAGGTATACTATCGGTTATATAGTCGGCGCTCTTGCCGTCGTTAATACGGTTTATTATGTCCTCTGGATTATTAATAAATTCCTCTTAAAGAACCGCGCTATCCCTCTGCTCGCCGCTCTCGGCAGAAACCTATTGTTCTTTTTGATGTTTACGGCGTTTTTCAGCCTTTTGGGCCCGGTATTTTTCGGAGGTCCTATCGAGTCTTGGAACACGCTTCTTTTGTACTATTTTTCATGCGTATTGTTTTATTTTATTATCGCAATTCCGCTTGAACGCAGAAAAATTATCATTAAATTATAAAAGAAAAAATAGCCCCCCTTACGAAGTTAAACGCGGAATTTTACTAAGCGTTTTCGCTAAAGAGGGCTAATATAATTTTACATATCTTTCGCGCCGTTTTAAAAGAACGGCGCGAAGAAACCGTTTTCATTTTTGTCGTTTTATTTACTAAAAAGTCAAATTATTGTCTTTTTTTGTTCTTCTCTTGCGTTTGCCGCTTTAATGGCTTTATAAGGCAACCGTCTCCGAAGCCGATTAGATCTTCCCGCCCCGCCGTTTCCAACGCCTTTTTTACTATGAAGTAGTTTTCTTTCTTTCTATATTGGAGCAAGGCTCTCTGCATTTTTTTGCTTTCCTCGTCGCGCGCGACGTAAACGGGTTCGAGGGTGTCGGGATTGAGTCCGGTATAAAACATAGTCGTGGACTTTGTGGACGGCGTAGGATAAAAGTCCTGAACCTGCTCCGGCATGCTGTTAATCGATTTTAGATACAACGCAAGCTCGATAGCGTCGTTTAACGTACATCCGGGATGCGACGATATGAAATAAGGAACAATATACATATCCTTTCCGAATTTCTTGCATTTCATAAAAAACTTTTCTCTAAAATCCTCGTACAGATTAAAATCCGGCTTGTTCATGAGCTTCAAAACGCCGTCGGAGCAATGCTCGGGAGCTACTTTTAGTTGACCGCTTACGTGATATTTTATAAGCTCGTCAAAAAAGGTTTCGTCTTTGTCGTACATCAGATAATCGTATCTTATTCCGCTTCTCACAAAGACCTTTTTTATTCCGTCAATCTCCCGTACGCTCTTTAGGATGTCAAGATATTCCTTATGCGAAACCTTTACGTTTGCGCAAGGCTTGTATCCCAGACAGCTTTTGTCCGCGCATCTGCCTAAAGTTTTTTGTTTATCGCACGCGGGTTCGCGAAAATTCGCCGTGGGGCCTCCCACGTCGCTTACTATTCCTTTAAAATCGTCCTCGAATAAAAAATTTTTTACTTCGTTTACAATACTTTCCTTGCTTCGTTTCTGAACTATGCCGCCCTGATGATAGTTGAGCGCGCAATAATTACAGCCTCCAAAGCAGCCCCTCGAGGACGTTACGGAGTATTTTACCTCGGAGAGCGCCGGCACGCCCTTTGAATACGCCGGATGCGCTTTCCTTTCGAACGGCAGAGCATATACCCTATCCATTTCTGAAACGCTTAGAGGAAACGCGGGAGGGTTTTGTATCACATACGTTCCGCCGTGCTTTTGTATTACCGTCTTAGCCGAATAAGGGTCGTTATTCGCATTTTGTATATTAAAAGCTTTTATATATTTGAGCTTATCGGTCTTTACTTCCTCATACGACGGACAAAAAACCGCTTCTCTCTTACTTATCTTCTCCTCAAGCTTAGCGGAAAAATCCGCGTATTCCGCCGCGTAAAGCGTTCCTCTCACATCTTTTATATCCTTAGGCGGCACGCCTTTTTTTATGAGGGAAAGGATATCCCAAAAAGGTTTCTCTCCCATTCCGTACACTAACAAATCCGCGGTCGTTTCGGCGATAACCGACGGCATTACGCCGTCGCTCCAATAATCATAATGCGCAAAACGCCTAAGACTCGCTTCTATTCCTCCGGCGTATAACGCGCTCTCCGGATAAAGCTTACGAAGCTTCCGGCAATATACGGTCAAGGCTCTATCGGGTCGCTTCCCCGCCTCGCCGCCCTCGCCGTATACGTCTTCGCTTCGTTTCTTTTTTGCCGCCGTATAGTTATTTACCATCGAATCAATCACGCCGGACGAAACCAAAAAGGCTATTTTGGGTTCGCCGAATTCAGTATAATCATCATCTTTTTGAGGTCGGCTGACTATGCCGATACTAAAGCCCTCCCGCTCTATGAGTCTTGCGATTACGGCGTGTCCGAAAGACGGGTGATCCACGTATGCGTCGCCGGTCACAAAGACAAAATCATATATCTTTTTGCCCTCTCTTTTAACGGGTAAAAACATTATTTTTTTAT
>JAISQX010000044.1 GCA_031273965.1 Clostridiales bacterium | reverse complement strand
ACGTCGCCCGTATTGTAGCAATTTTCGATCGTATCGTAATTGACTCCCGCGATACCGCCGACATAATTGTTTCCGCTCACGTCGCCCGTATTGTAGCAATTTTCGATCGTACCGTAATTGTATCCCGCGATACCGCCGACATAAAGTCCGTCGCTCACGGAACCGCTCGTTATACCCAAGTTTTTGACCTCGCCGCTCCATCCGATAAATCCGAAAAGTCCTATGGACTCCTCGTTCGGATGGTTTATGTATAGATTTGAAACCGTATGATTGTTTCCGTCAAACAGTCCGTCAAATGAATTTAAAGTATTTCCTATAAGAGTCCATCCCATGCCGCCGTCAAAAGCCGCGCCGTACGCCGACAGGTCTATATCATCCATGAGTTTTATATATTTGCCCTCATAGGTATTTCCGCCGTTTACGTTGTCGGCTAAGGTCTTTAATTGCGCGGCGGAACTTATCTCTATCGCGTTTTCGTACGTACTGCCGTCGCCTCCGCCCAAAGCCGCCGCGCCCGTCGGGTCGACATAAGAAAACGTCCCGAAAGAAAACGCCGTCAATACAAAAATAAACGCCGCCGCAAGCAAAACCCCTTTCGCTCTCTTTTTAAATGAACGCTTTAAATTATTCATAGTCCCGCTCCTTATTCCGCGCAAAAATTTTTGTCGCGCTTCTAACGATATTTAGTTTTTTTTTCATGGAATTATATTTCATGAAGAACATAATTAATTATATCATTAATATTTGTACTTTTGCAAGCTGTTTTATAAAATAGTTTATGAAGCGGCGCATTTTCATACCGAAGCCCGGCGTTTTGACGCGCAAACCGTGAAAGGTTTGACATTTTTTTTTGTCCGTTGTATACTTTGGATGAAAAAAAATTTAAAGGTCAGAATAAGAAATGCTCATAGACAGTCACGCGCATCTTAACGACGAAAGGCTTTTGGGGCAAGTCGGCGAAATAATATCGGCTATGGAAGAATACGGCGTCGGGGGAGCGGTATGCGCGAGCTATGACGCGCCTTCGAGCATAAAGGCGGCGGAGTTGGCGGACAAATACGCGCAAGTATACGCGACGGTGGCGACTCATCCGCACGAAGCCAAAAGCTTTACGTCAAAGGACGCGGAGTTATACGGCGCGCTGGCGAAGAATAAAAAGGTTTTGGCGATAGGCGAGACGGGACTTGATTATTATTACGATTTGTCGCCGAGGGATATTCAAAAAAAAGCGTTTAGGGAACATATAGCGCTTGCCGACGAATTGAACCTCCCGTTGGTCGTGCATGTGCGCGACGCATACGAGGATACGCTTGAGATTTTGACTGCGGAAAGGTCTCGTTTGAATAACGGGGTTTTGATTCACAATTTTAGCGGCGACACGGAGATTATGAGACTCTTCGACGGGCTGGGTTGCTATTATTCTTTTGGCGGGACGTTGACGTTCAAGAATAACAAGCGCGGGATAGAAGCGTTTTTGTCCGCGGATATAAGCAAAATTCTTTTGGAAACGGATTGTCCTTATCTCACGCCCGAGCCGCATCGCGGACAGTTAAATTATCCGTATTACGTCAAATATGTCGCGAAAAAGGGCGCGGAACTAAAAAAAATCGAATATGCGGAATTTGCGGATATAACGGCGATTAATACGAAGCGGTTTTTTCGCATTCACAATCTGTAAAAAAGCCGCGGCGGCGCGAAAAACTATTTTTTAAGGAAATTGATACGTGAACACATATCTTTACGATTACGGCGACAAGCTCTATATAAACCTTACGAATAAATGCAGCAACGCGTGCGTTTTTTGCGTTAGAAACATGTCCGAGGGCGTGGGGGGTAATAATCTCTGGCTTCAAAAAGAGCCGTCTTCCGAGGAAATAATCGAAGAACTCAAAAACCGAGATTTGAGCGGGTATACCGAGTTTGTTTTTTGCGGGTTCGGGGAACCGCTTTTTGCGTTTGACAAAATTGTCGAAATAGGCGGATTTTTGAGAAAAGCGGGGAAAAAAGTGCGCCTAAATACCAACGGTCAAGCCGATCTCATCGTCGGTAGGAATGCGGCGGAACGATTAGAGGACGCCGTCGATACCGTAAGCATAAGCCTTAACGCTTCCGACGCAAAAAAGTATAACGAGATTTGCGAATGCGCTTACGGCGAAGACGGTTTTTTTTCTATGCTTAGGTTTGCGAAGGAATGCGTCGGGCGAGTGAAAAGAGTTATTTTTTCGGTGGTGAACACGATAGGCGAGGACGAGATAAAGCGTTGCGAAAAAATAGCCGCGGATATTGGCGCGGAATTTAGAGTCAGAAAATACGACGTATACGCGAGTCGGTAAAAAAATCGGGAAAAGCCGAGAAGTTTCCCGTTTAGGTTAAAATTGTTTGAAACCATAATCAATAAACGAAAAAAATAAAAAGAGATTGCGGACGTTTTTGTCGGGTCTTTAGAGAAAGATATTGTGAATATAAAGGATATAATAATCGCGAATAATTTTCATTACAAAAAGTCTCTCGGACAAAACTTCATAACCGACCGAAATCTTTTGGACGCGATAGTAAAGGACGGCGGAGTAGGAAAAGACGACGTCGCAGTCGAGATAGGGGTAGGCGCGGGCGGTCTGACGGCGGCGCTTTCGGCGACGGCAAAAAAGGTTTACGGCTTCGAGGTGGACAGAAGTCTGGAGGGAATATTGGCGCAAACCTTAAAGGGTTGCGAAAATACCGAGATTATCTTTCGCGACGTCCTAAAAATGAGCGACGAAGAATTTAAAGCCGTCGTTAAGGAACCCTTTCACGTCGTCGCGAATCTGCCTTACTATATAACCATGCCGCTAATAATGCGTTTTTTGGAGAGCGGGCTATGCGCGAAGAGCATAACCGTAATGGTTCAAAAAGAGGTTGCCGAACGCATAACCGCGAGGCATAACACAAAGGAATATTCCGCGGTTACGGTAGCCGTAAAATTTTACGCAGACGCGGAGATTAAGCGCGCGGTGTCTAAAAATATGTTTTTTCCCGTGCCGAAAGTCGATTCGGCGCTCCTAAAGCTTACGGTTGTTCCGAATAAGTACGGCGTCGCCGACAAAGAAAAATTTTTGAAGCTCACGAGCGCGGCGTTCTCCATGAGGAGAAAAACGTTGGCGAATAACCTTGAAGCGGCTTTTGGAACGGCTAAGACTATTACGGAAAAAGCTTTGGAGCGCTTGGGCTATCCGCCGAACGCCAGAGGCGAAACGCTCCCCATAGAAGACTTTATAAGGCTTTATGATTTAATTTTTTAGAAAGAACTTCATTCGAATAAGCTATTAGCCTATTTTTAATCGTCGCCGCCGAGCAACTCAAGCTTTGACTTGGGCGGAACCGCCTTGCTGTCGCCGTGGCGGACAAAGAGCATAAGCGCGATAGCGGCTACCACGCATACCGCGGAGTACAGAAATAAATATTTATTTCCGGCGAAATCCATTATAAGTCCGGCGACAAACGGGGTGACGGCTTGCGCGCTCATCGTCGCCGTATAGTACCAGCCGGTATAGACGCCCACGCTGTTTTTACTTGACAACTCGACGACCATAGGGAAAGTATTGACGTTGGATATTATCAAACCGAAACCCGAAAGCAAATAAAATACCGTGAACAATACGGGCGCGATAGCGTCGGCGTTCGAGGCGAATAAAAATATCATTACGAACGATATTATGGCTAAAGCGAAGCCTATGATGATCGATTTTCTCCGACCGATTTTTGCGGCTAACAGTCCGACGGGAATAAAAGCTATGGCGGAAACGCCCATAGACAGCCCGGAAACCAATCCGCCCAGACCCGCTTCCAGTCCCAATGTTTTTGTGAGATAGATGGATAGGTTTGAAGAAACGGCGTTATAGCCCATAAACCACATAAAAATTGAAGCGAGTATCAGAAGGAAGGATGCGAATTTTGCTTTTTTATATTTCACGGCGTCGGTTAAGACTCCCTTTGAATCGCCTCCGGCGTTCGTCGGTTCGTCGTCGGTGATACCGTATTCGGCGCAGAGCGTTTCGCATTCCGCGACAAGCTTTTTTTCTTTTACAAGCAGAATAAAAGCTATCATTAGCAGCAACATGGCAAAAGCCGCAAGCCCGAAAACAAGGGTATAAGCCGTGGGGTTTACGGACAAAACTATAGTATAAATCAGAAAGGCTATAGCTCCTCCGGCGCCGCCGGCAAGGCTTATCATGGCGTTAGCCTGACTTCGCAGCGGTTTTGGCGTCACGTCCGGCATAAGAGCGACCGCGGGGCTTCGGAACGTCGCCATAGCGACGAGCACAAAAAGCAATATGACCATATAGAGTATAAGACCGAAGGGTTCTTTTTTTGTAATCGTTTCGTAGACCTGTTCGCTTGCGTAATTATTTATGCCCGTTTTTACATATTTTACATAATCGGATGTAAATTTCCCGTCTTGTTTGCCGTTGAGAGCGATTTCTAAATAGGCGTCCCTGTCTATGCCGTTGGCTTTCAAAAAATCTCTGTCGCAATAATCGGAATTTTCCGCGCCTTTCTCGTACAGCATGGCGTACAGAGCGCCGGCGTCGAAAGCAACGCCTCTGTTATCCGTGTAACCGTAATTGGCGGTGTCAGTAAAGGTATCGGTGATTTCTTCGCGCAAAGCCAAGGATTTGTCGAGTTGGCGGTTTGCCGACACGGGGACAAAGACCATAAGCATTACCGTGATAAGAGTGCCGGCAACGATGAAAGGCGTTCTCTTACCGTATTTGGAGACGAGCTTGTCGGAGATTTTTCCGAAAAGCGGAAGCATAAACAGCGAGAGCAGGTTGTCGAGTCCCATTATGAGTCCGCGGGCGCTGTTGCTCAAGCCGAACGCGTTTTCTAAAAGAAGAGGCACGACATAGTCGTAAGCCGTCCAAAACACCATTATTATGGCAAATGCCGTTCCCACCTTTAGCGTCTTTTTGTAATCGAGTTTCATGCTTTACCTCAATATAGCGATATTGATTTTTGATTTGTATGCGTATAAAAAAATGAAAAATAACCGTAAATATTTTGCGCGGAAAAATTACTCTAAACTATACTGTCTATTATAACATATATTTTAAGCAAAAGCAATGATTGCGCTACAAAAAAATATTCGGGTTTGCGTATAAAGATTTATTTACGCGTCAAATTTGTCATTTTCTTGGGCTCATTATATTTGACGACGAATTATAAATG
>JAISQX010000042.1 GCA_031273965.1 Clostridiales bacterium | reverse complement strand
GGTTTGTTATAGGCAGTATGCCTGCCGACGTAACGACAAGCCTTAACCAAATATATTATATCACAACGAAATGCAAAATTCAAGAGGTAATAATAAAAACGCCTATTAAAATTTTAAATTCTTTTAGTCTTTCGTACGCAATTATATTTATCGGGAAGTAAAAAAAAAGAAAAAGAAAGGGCGTTGATAAATCGGGGGAAGTTTTTGTTAAACTTCCCCCCATAAAATCATTTCAAAACTTTCGGCTCCGATTGTTTCATTCAAAAAATCCGCGTTATCCGGACTCTTTTATATACTCCACCACTTTCCGTCATATTTTTCTTCGGTCTGCTCTTCAAGCGGCACGGCTCGTCCGTTTTCGTCAAAAAACACAAAGCCGCCGTTCTCTATCGATCTTCCCCCCTTATAAAAACGCGAGTTTACCGTGGTCTTCTCTATAGCCTTATCAAAGAGCAAGAGGAACGCCGGCAACAACGTAAGCATAAAGAGCATCGACATGATTACGCCTCTAAAAAGGAACATTCCTATGCTCGATATCGCGATCGACGTCGAACAAATCCAAAGCACAAAACCGGCTATGACTATAATGAAGCCCGACGTCAATATCGTTTTTAACGAATCCTTTAGCGCGCAACTTACCGCATCCTTTTTGTTCATGTACTGTCGGTAATATCGGTATCGCGAAAAAACTAATATTCCGTAATCGATAGAAGCTCCCATTTGGATACACGAAACTATTATATACGAAACGAAATAGATATCGCTTCCAAACATAGGCGAAATCGCGAACGACAGCCATGTCGCCGCCTGAATAAGCAAAACCAATATCAGCGGTATCATAAGCGACTTGTATATCAGCGCTATTATCAAAAATACAGCCAACGCCGACACCAAAGAAATGATAAACACGTCGTGTTCAAAATCATCTCTTATATCCTTTAGAACTATCGAGTTTCCGCCGATATATGTGTTATCCCCCCAGATTTCACCGATTTTATTATTGAGTTTTTCTATAAAATCAAAGGTTTCGTCGCCCGCGCGCGGCAGGTCAAGCGTCAGCACCATACGCGAATAATCGATTCCGTCAAACATTGCGCTCGCCGTTTTAAGCACCTCCGCATATTCCTCAAACTCGCTCATAGTCGCATCGTCTATGAACGGAGCAACAACCGGATCGTATCTTATGGCGAATACAAATTCCACAAGGTCGGTCACCAAAATGGCTTCGTTCGGCAAAAGCCCCTTATCCAAAAGATTGAATATATACACCTGTTCTATAAACCTGTCGGCAAAATCCTTCAAATCCCATTTGACATCCGGCAAGAACTCACCAAAGTCGGTTATCAAATCACCCACAAGCTTTGACATTTCCGTATAGGTTTTTGGGTCGTTCATTTTTGACAATAAGTTGTCAAGAAGGAGCTTCATTGCCTTTAACTCGTCCATATCGAGAGCCGATTCTACGCTCAAACTCTCCTCGACAATCGAATAAATCAAATCGTTGTAGTTTTTGTCTTCGGCGTCCATAAGCGAAAAGATATAATCGAACATCTCCGCCGAAGGCACGGCGAGAGCGCTCGGCAATATGCCCTCCCGCGTTAGATACAATATATATATCTGTCTTAAAAGCTCTTCTCCGTACAAATCAAGCATATCGGAGATTTCCGCGCCGTCCGATATTTCGCCGTAATACTCGCTAAGCAATCCGAACATCTCGGCGTACGATATTTCGTTCTTATATTCTCCGCCCAGCTTCACCGTCAAGTCCAAATACTTCGAAAACTCCGCGCCGCCGTCTACAAAGCCGCTTATCAATCCGTTATAATTAACACTCTCGATATCTATTAGGCTGTTTATAAAGGTCAAAACCTGCACGAACGTAAGCTTGCTTTCGTCCTCGTCCGGCTTGAGTATTTCGCCGTCATAAAAATAAAGCACGAATAGCTGTTCGATGATTTGACTAAATTCCTTTAGCTCGGCGTCGGTCATGGCGTCGTCGGGGCTTATAAGATTAAGGTACAGGGCAAATTTTTCCGCAAGCCCGTTATACCCAAACGTAGATTTATCTCCGTCCTTATTTATTATCTCCAGGTCTTTGACTATCTCTTTAATACCCGAAAGGCGCGTAAGACCGTCTTTTGCCGCGGCTTCGTCCCCGTCAAAAAACTCGCTTACGATATAATCGTAAAGGAAAGCGTTGTAATATGCGCTATCGGGATTTAAGGCGCTTTCCACATAATATATCATCTCCGTCAGTTTGACGGCGTCCGGCTTGGACGCGGAACCGAATTGCGCGTAGTCGTTATCTATAAAGCATCTAATATAAACCTGTTGCAGAATATCCGCGTTGAGATCGATATCGAAGCCTCCGTCTATGTAAGAAAGATACTCCGTAAGCATATCCGACATAACCGCATAACCCACCGGCGTCTTATAATCGGGATACTCCGCGAAGCCGCCGTAAAGTTTTAAAATCATATCTATCGCCCCGACTACGTCCGCTCCGCCCGCGAACTCTCCAAAAACCGGATTCGTTTCCAAAAGCGTCTTGATTATGGACACCGTCTGTATAAAGCCAAACTCATATTCGTCCACGGTCAACAAGCCTGTGTTATAAAAGTACATTACGTACGCCTGTTCTATAAGATTACTGTCTATAACCGGCTGCTCCGCGTCGGGCGCGACGGCGCCGATAAGCGCGTTCAGGACGTTTGTCATTTGCTCGTAATCAAAATTTTGCGGATTGCTTATAATGTAGTCGAGAGTGCCGATAATGTCGATTGCGCCGACAATCCCCGCCACGCTTTCCTCCGCCTCCGCGATATTTTCGGGAGTGGGCGGTTTTTCGCCCAATATCTCGTTTATCAAGTATCCGTATATAAAATCA
>JAISQX010000110.1 GCA_031273965.1 Clostridiales bacterium | reverse complement strand
CTAAAATTAAAAAGCTTAATTTTTTGCATTATATTCTTCCGATATGTAAGTTTTGTTTAAGTAAATCGCCAATCTTACTATGTCTTGGCTTTGTATGATTTTTATATGGCAATGGTCTTTTAACCATTACGGCGTCGGATATTTTTTATGTAAAAATATTTCACGAATAACGCGCGGATTATAAGTTTTTTGTGGTATAATATCCTCATGTTAGATTTAAGTAAATGCCGCATTTGCCCCAATGAATGCGGGACGAACAGACAAAGGAATCTTGGCTATTGTAATTCCTCCGACAAAATCGTCATTGCCCGCGCTTGTCTGCATGAATATGAAGAGCCTTGCGTAAGCGGAACGAACGGTTCGGGCACGATATTTTTCTCCGGTTGCAATATGCGCTGCTTGTATTGTCAAAACTATGAGATTTCCCGAAAGCAAACGGGTAAGGTCTTTACAGTAAAAGAATTGGCGGACTTATTTAAGAAGTTGGAGGATAAAAAAGCGCACAACATAAATCTCGTTAGCCCGTCGCATTACGCTCCGCAAATCATGGAAGCGCTTGACGTTTATCGTCCGGATATCCCGATAATATATAATACCAACGGTTATGAAAAGGCTTCGACAATATCTGCTTTAAAGGATTATATAGACGTATATTTGACCGATTTAAAATATGCCGACAAAAATACGGCAAGAATACTCTCCGATTGCCCGAACTATCCCGATTACGCTTTTATAGCTATCGCGGAGATGATAAAAAACAAAGGCAAACCCGTGTTTTTCCCGAACGGATTGATGAAGAGCGGCGTAATAATACGTCATTTGGTCATTCCATCATATATTCGGAACAGCTTGTCCGTTGTACGCGCTATAGCCGATAATTTTAAGGAGCATGTCTTGGTAAGCATAATGAGTCAATACACCCCGCTTCCAAATTTAAAACTGCCGCGCGAAATCAACCGCCCTCTAACCCCGTTAGAATATAAAACGGTTATAAGCGCGGCGCAAAAAGCAAACATAACCGCCGCTTATATTCAAGAATTGTCTTCCTGCGGCAACGCATATATTCCGAATTTTAAAGAGGGTTTTAATTTTATTTAATAGTTTATGCGTCAAATAAAAAATCCAAGTATAATTCCGGAAGAAACCGCCGTTAAATAAAGTAACCCCATTATCTTTAGGTTTTGCGCGACGTTCTTATTGACCTTAAAGAGTATCAAAAGTCCTATCCCGGAGTTTGTTATCAATCCCGATAGAACCGACGCAAAAGACAGAGTTCCCTCGACATATAAATTTGTCAGTAGGACCGACGACGCGCAGCTCGGTACAAACCCAAACAACGCAGTTACAAATGGCTGAAAAAAATTGCCTTTTAATAAAATCGACGCGACCTTCTCTTCTCCGATAACGTAAATTAAAGTTTCAAAAACAAAAAAAGATACGAAGATATACAAAAAAACAACCATAGTATGTTTCAAAGCCGCGACAAACATATTCTCTTTACAACATTTACAATTTTGCTTGTCGTGAAAAATCGCTTTTGAGGCGCCTTTTTTTATTATCTTTTTTGAGAAGATATCGACGACAAAACCGACGACGACGGCTATTACAAGCTTTCCGGCAATCAGAGCAAGTACGTCCAAAAAATGACCGGGAGTGCTTATCAAAATAATCAAGGCTTCGTCGGATGTGGATATAAAAACCGCAAGCAACGTACCTATTGAGATAAATCCCGAAGCGTACATATTGGAAGCCGCCGGCGTAAAACCGCATTGAGGAATCAGTCCCAAAAAAGCGCCGGGAATACTACCTAATCCGCTGTCGGCAAGAGCCTTGGCAAAATTTGTCTTTCGCTCCATATACTCGGTAAAAATATAAGCTACAAACAAAAACGGCAATATTTTTAAGGAATCGGTAAGTACGTCCAAAAATATTTCCAACATAAAAAACTTATTATCCCTATTATTTTATTTATTTAAAAACGACAATATATCCCCGTAAACCTCGGCTCGGTTTATTTCGTTGAGTATCTCATGCCGCGCCCCCTTATAAAACTTGAGAGCGATTTTTTCCAGTCCGTTCTTTTTGTAGATTCCATACAGCTCTTCCACAAACTTGCCGTTTCCCCCGACGGGGTCGCAGTCTCCGCTTATAAGCAAAATCGGCAGAGACTTATCTATTTGCGAAACGCTTTCGTCCTTTATAATTTTTTGCAAAGCCGCCATAAAGGACGCTTGAAAATTTATGGACATGACATATCCGCAAAGCGGATCGGTCAGGTATTCTTCCAAAATCGCTTTATCGCGCGTTACCCATGCAAACTTTTGATTTTCGTCCTTAAAAGGCTTGTCAAACGCGCCGAAAGTAAGCTTATCTATGAGTTTTGCCGGTTTTGCTCCTCCGAATAACACTTTTTGAAAATTTGCAAGCAAAAGACCGACTTTAGCCAAAAAATCCGTGCGCGCCGCGGTGGCGCTGAGTATCGCGCATTTAACGGGCGGATTGTGCTGTATGTAACGCTGAGTTATCATAGAACCGTAACTGTGCCCGAGTACGGAAACAGGCAAATCATACTTAGCCTTTAGATATGTCGTAAAAGCCAGATTATCGTTTACGGTGTCCTCAAATATATCTCCCTCCTCAAAACCTTGAATCTTTGCGCCTTTATGCGCGCGTTGCTCAAGCGCGGCGGCTATATATCCTCCGGAATTTAAGAACCTTGCAAAATCGTCGTAACGAAAGGCGTGCTCCGCCATACCGTGTATAATTTGAACGACGCCTTTCGCATTTGCAACATTATTCCAAATCAACGCTTCGCGCTCCGAACCGTCAAACGATTGCCATTTAATTCTCGTCATAAAAGCCTCCTTTAAAAATAGTTTTTAGTCTATTTCCTTATATATATGTCGTGCGTTTCAAGCCCGAGTAAAATTTTTTCCGTCAAGGCGTTTATCTCTTTGTCATTCAAGGTTCTGTCATAAGATTGAAAAACCATAGACAGCGCCAGACTCTTTTTACCTTTGGGTATCTGATTGCCCTTAAAGACGTCAAACACATTGACTTTTTCAAGCAACTCCCCCGCGTAATACCTTATCAAATCGACGGCAATGCCGGCGTCCGTTTTGTCGTCCATAATGAGCGATAGATCTCTGGTAACCGAAGGGTACTTAGAAGCGGCGCGGAATTTTCTTATCACAACGGCGTTTTTGACGATATAATCGGAATCTATCTCCGCCACGCAAACCTTCGCGTCTTTTAAGTTATAATTTTTTAAAACTTCCGGATGGACTTCCCCAAAGCTCGCTATTTTTTTGCCGTCCGAATACGCGTCGGCGCTTCTGCCCGGATGTAAAAAAGGCTCGCCGCTTCGCATATAACTCGCTTCTATTCCGAACACGTCCAAAATCGTTTCGACTACCCCTTTAACAGTGTAAAAATCTTCTCCGGCGCCGGAAA
>JAISQX010000129.1 GCA_031273965.1 Clostridiales bacterium | reverse complement strand
AATCCACGCAGAGACCGGAGTCGTCCGCAAGGACGGGAAGCTCGCATAACGCCGATACGGCTTTTGCCTTTATCATGGCGTTTTCAAAAAAGGTGTTTCCGTTTTCCTCCGGATCGACGTCGATACGCTTTTCTTTTAAGGTATAGATCCGTGTAAACTTGTCTTTTAGGATGTCGCAGATTTCCTTTGCCTTATGTACGTTGTTCGTTGCGATTATAAGCTCCATACGGTCCTTTATTGCGCTTGCGGAGTGTTTTTACAGCCGTACGCGTTAAATACGGCTTCTATTATCAGATTGAGTTTGTATGTTACGACGTCGTCGGCAAATTTATATATTTGAGAATTTTCGTATGCGTAAAGCTCGATATTGTGCGTGGCGTACGACAGACCGGAAAGAGCCGACGCGGGATAGAATATGTTTGAATATTTTTCTTTATCGGCGTCAATCAAACCGTCGTCGACAAATTTTGAAGCTCTAAAGGTTATGCCGGCGCGGGTAATATTAAGCGCGCCCTCGGCGATTTTTTTATAGCTCATAGTCGATTCGTTTTCAAAATCTAAGTCGGTTTTTATTTCGTAAGAAAAATCAGGATGCGCGACCAAATCCGCTATGAATCTTTTTTCAAATTCAATCCATTCGTTTATATTGTTAAAATAGGAGTCGCCTTTTTTAAATTTTATAGAGGCGTCCGTACCGACGTGTGCTTTTAGACCGCATGCGGCGCAAAAAATATGCTTCGGACCGGACTCCATATTTATCGAACTCTTGCACTCCGGACAGACGAAGAGTAATCTTTGAATGTTTTTTGCGGGGGCTAAGGTATGGAATTTTATTTTATTCTTTATTTGATAATCGTATTCGTTAAATATAAAAGCTTCCTTGACCCTTTCGTATATCTCGTCGGATGACAATGTGTTTATATCGTTTTTTGACAGAAGCAAACTGACTTCCGTAGTCATCTTACCGAAGCGCACGGATTTTGCCCAGCGGGGAAAGGAGAGATAGGAGCCTTGGGGCTTGACGAACAGAACCGGAAGATTTAACCATTTGATCATCTTTGAAACGGCGGGGGAAATAAAACTGTTTTTTCCGTCCGGCGTAGATCTGCCTTCGGGGCAGATAAATACGCTTTTACCGCTTTCGGAAGCATTTCTTATAAGGCGGAGCGCCAAGAGATCCGCGATAAATTGTTTCTTTGGAATAGCTTTTTTTATGCGCATAAGCAAGCCCGTGATTTTTCCGAAAAAGAGCTTGCGCGCCGCCACTATGGCGATATCCATATGCTTAAACGCGGATTTTGTATGTAAAAAGTCTAAGCCGGAGCCGTGGGCGCAGAGTATAAGGTAGTTCTTTGAATAATCGATTTGAGTTTTATTTATAATTTTGTTTCGGAATACCGTTTTTACTATTGCGCAAGCCGCCGACGTAGCGAAATCGACAAAGAGTTTTTTTGACCTCGTTTGTCCGGCGGCAAAGGGGAGAACCGTGTTTTTTTTCATTATGAAGTTTCCTTAAAGACGACAAGACAACTTTGCCGTTGTTTTTATGGTTTGAACTTTTTATGTTGTCTCAAATTGTCTTTCGATTGGCATATAGAGCTTCGACCGCATAATTCCATTTATATGCGACGCCTTCCGTTTCAAAGGAAAACGTGCAAAGAGAGCCGTTGCTTCCCAAAATAATGTAAGTGTTGTAGAATGCGGTGGTTGGTAATGTTTCCATCGGATAAAAAAGATCTTTATCGGTTTTCGAATCCTTATCGAATATTATTTGCGGAGTAAACGCGATACCTTCCGCGGTCAAAGTAAGACGACCTTCCGCGACTTTTTCGGGACGATGCGTTGCGGAATTTATGCGGTGCTGAATGGTTTTTTCCGTGAGACAAAAGCCGCCGCTTTGCACTTGCTTTTTTATGTCTTCTTTTTCGTAATCCGCCCATCGGTCAATACGGTCAAAGACTATGCTGTCTTTGTCGGCGGCGGTGATGTTTCCGTATCTGTCTACTATCGCCGAATTACCGCATTCTGAGCAAACAAGCGTGTTGCGCTTACTCTTTATGGTAAATTCTTTTCCGCATTTGGGGCATTTATATAAGAGACGGTTGAGTCCTTTGGCGGTATTATTCGTCCGTAATTTTACCTTGTATTTTTGTTGATAATCATAGTCGTTATAATCGAAAGCTTTTACGAGCCTTTCGTGTATCTCTTCGTTCGTCAATTTTTCCGTTTCGTCCTTTGTAAAAAGCACGGCGGTTTCTACGCGGACTTTGCCTCTTCTGGGTCTTTTGTTCCATCTGGGAAAGGACAGGTGAGAGCCGCGTATGTTCAATAATATCACGGGGACGCCTATCCATTTTATAAGCTTGGATACCGCGGGCGGAATGTATCCGCATCTGCCGTCGACGCTGGTTTTACCTTCGGGGCAAAGGAATACGTTTTTGCCGCTTTCTATATTCTGTTTAATAGATTTTATGCATAGCACATCCACGGAAAATTGTTTTTTTGATATAAAACCGAATTGTTTCAGAAGCTTTCCCAAAAAAGGTTTGTAAAAAAGTATTTCGGCTATAACGCCGGTATAATACTTCGGGAACAGCGCGGTTCCGCCATAGAGAAAATCAAGGGTTGAACCATGCGTGGATAAAATAAGACAAGGCTCTTTTATTTTTTTCAATTCAGCTTTTCCGTAAACCTTTCCGCACATAAAAATACATACGATTTTAAAAAGCGCGCCCGCAAATAAAGCGAGTAACTTACGCTTTAAAGAGGATTTTTTTGTACTTGAAACATTTGTGTTCGTAACTGCCGTATTCATAAATATGCCGCTTGATTATAAAAAATGATGCCTGTAATAAATTTTGTAGTAATTTTTTTATATTATACATTATTTTTTTCTTTTTTGCAAGTTTATTGCCTACCAAATTCTTTAAACCCGGCAGACGGGCGTTTTGCTTGCGTTTTCCCTCAAAAACTGCTACCGATGGGAAGTATAGAGGCTACGCTCTTGTCTATCGCGGACAATGATTTATATAAACGGAAAAATATTACGTTAACGATGCGATTTTTGACGAATCGTAAGCGACGGAGCGGAAAAGTACGTTAATATTCTTTACTTTTTTTTTTTGTAGTTATATAATTTATAGGAAGTAATTTTTGCCGGAGCAAAAATTAGAAGCATAAATGCTTCTACGCGCGAACAAGTACGCGCTACTTCCTATAAATTTGAATCGTCGTCGCCTCGGTCATGGACAAGCGAGCTTGTCCGCGCCTCTCGGCATCCTAGATTATAGTTTATAGGAAGTAATTTTTGCCGAGTCAAAAATTAGAAGCATAAATGCTTCTACGCGCGAACGCATTCGCGCTGTTTCCTATAAATTTGAATCGTCGTCGCCTCGGTCATGGACAAGCGAGCTTGTCCGCGCCACTCGGCTTCCTAGATTATAGTTTATAGGAAATGATTTTTGACTCGTCAAAAATCGGAAGCTTTGCTTCCATGCGCGGGCTATTGCATTCGGCTTATTCAAAAAATATAATACCGATATAATACTGAAAAATAATTTCGGAGGAGATACAAAGAATGAAAAACTTAGGTTACTACAACGGCAAATTTGACGAATTGGACAAAATGACAGTACCCTTTAACGACAGGGTATGCTTTTTTGGAGACGGAGTTTATGACGCGACTTATAGCCGCAATTATAAGATATACGCGCTTGACGATCATATAGACAGATTTTATAACAGCGCGGGGCTTTTGGACATAAACCTGCCGCTTACCAAAAAAGAGATGAAAGAGCTTTTGTATGAAATGGTAAAAAAGGTAGAGACGGGCGATTTGTTTGTCTATTGGCAGGCGACGAGGGGAACCCAGATAAGAAATCATTCCTTCGACCCGAAAATCAAAGCGAATATTTGGATAGTTCTAAAGCCGGCAAAGGTAAAAGACGTAACTAAAAAAATGAAAGTCATTACTGCCGAGGATACGAGATTTTTGCATTGCAACATAAAGACTCTAAACCTCCTCCCGAGCGTTATGGCTTCGCAAAAGGCAGAGAGTATAGGATGCGAAGAAACGATTCTGCACAGAGCCGGAAGAGTCACCGAATGCGCGCACAGCAACGTTTCCATACTCAAGGACGGAAAGTTTATCACGGCGCCCACGGACCATCTTATACTTCCGGGGATTACCAGAATGCATATCATAAAAATGTGCAAAAAGCTCGGTATTCCCGTGGACGAAACGCCGTTTACGTTGGACGAATTGTTCTCGGCGGACGAGGTTGTCATATCTAGCGCGGGACAGCTTGCGATAGGCGCTTCGGAAATAGACGGAAAGCCCGTAGGCGGAAAAGCCGCGGAGCTTTTGAAAAAGATACAGGATGCCCTTATGGAAGAATTTTATGAGGAAACAAATATTTAGGTCGCATTTAAAAACTCGGCGATAGTCCGATTCGCGAAAATTAAAAAAATTTTCCGAATTTGTTTTTTAAGATGCCCTTTATACAAGGAGAAAATATGAATCAAGAAGAACTAACAAAACTCAATATAGGACAGAATTTAGACAATCTTATGAACCTCGACCCGAGAGGGTACGGCGTTTGCCGCATTTTGTATAAAGCCGCGCGCGAATATACAAAGCGTCCTTTGTCGATTAACGCGGCGGAGCGGTTAATAGAGCTTGTAAAAGAGGGAGATATCGTATATATTATCACGGGCTTTGTGCTTTTGTCGCATAAAAAAGCGGAGATGGACGGTATAATAGGCGCCATGTTTATAGCGCGCGCGTTGGTCAAAGCTTTTAATGCAAAGCCGGTCATAATTTGTCCGGAGGACAATGTGAGAGCCGTTGAGAATCTCGCGTACGTCATGGGCTTGCACCTCTATAAGGATATAGACGAGTTAAAGGAATATCCCGTATCAATGGGCGTTATAAGCTTTACGAAGGACCCGACAAAAGCTTTGAAGCAGTCGGAAGAGATTTTAAAGAAAGCGTCGGCGCCCGTAGTCGTCTCCACAGAAGCTCCCGGCGCAAATAAAAAGGGCGTTTATCATAACGCGACCGGTTTGGACGTCACCGCATTGGAGGCGAGAACGGACGTGTTTTTCCAAGCCGCAAAAAAAGCCGGAATACCCACGATAGCCATAGGCGACCTCGGCAACGAAATAGGCATGGGCGCGATAGGCGAACATTTGGACAAATACATACCTTACGCGGCGGAAGGACGCTGTCGTTGCGGATGCGGCGGAGGCATCGCCGCGGCGACGGCGGCGGATCATATAATAACCGCGACGGTATCGGATTGGGGTGCTAACGCGCTTGTCGCCGCGCTTGCGTTTTTAACTGGGAAACACGAAGTTTTGCATTCGCAAGAGGATCAAAAAAGGGCGATCTATACCGCGTCGGAAAGCGGCATGATAGATATGCACGGCTGGCTGATACCCGCGATAGACGGGTTTGATATCGAAATAAATCTTGCGATACTAAAGCTCATGAGAGAGTGTATCGAATATGCTCCCAAACTCGTAGAAACATGTAAAACATGGTTTGAGAAGACTATCGAATTAAAGTTTTTTGAGGAAAATTAATATGTCCGAGAGAGCAAATATCCGCTTTTTTACGGCGGGCGATACCGCGCTCGTAATGGAATTTGGGAACGAGATAAACGACGCGCTCAATGCGAACGTTAAGAGCGTATACGACGGTTTGATACAAAAACCGATTGACGGAGTGCGCGAAGCGGTGCCAACGTTCAGGTCTTTGCTTGTGTATTATCGTCCGGAAAAAATCTCTTTTGAGTCTTTGCAAAAAAAACTCGCGGATCTAAGCGTCAACGCCGTAAGTTCAGTAAACAAATCGAAAAGGGTAATACATATTCCCGTGGCGTACGGCGGCGAATACGGCGAGGATATGGCGCGCGTTTCGGAACATACGGGCTTGAGCGAAAAAGAAATAATAAGTATCCATTCGGGTAAGGATTATCTCATATATATGCTTGGCTTTTTACCGGGGTTTCCGTATCTGGGAGGAATGGACAGGCGTCTTATAACTCCGCGGCTTAAAAATCCGCGCACAAGGATTCCGGAGGGTTCCGTCGGCATAGGCGGAGAGCAGACGGGAATATATCCGCTCGCTTCGCCGGGCGGCTGGCAGCTCATAGGCAGGACGCCCGTAAAGCCGTACGATGCCGACAGAAAAAATCCTTTCATTTATAACGCGGGCGAATATATACGTTTTTTTCCGATTTCGGCGGATGAGTATCGGAAGATAGAGTCCGACGCGGCTTATGTTTGTAAGGAGGAGATTGGATAATGGGCATTGTGCTGACAAACGCCGGTCCGATTTCGACGATACAAGACGGCGGACGCGCGGGATATATGGCGTTCGGCTTTCAGGAATCGGGCGCTATGGATAAAAAAGCCTTTAACACGGCGAATATTCTCGTTAAGAATCCGAGGGACGAAGCGGCGATAGAGATGACGCTTATGGGGATAAGCGGAGAGTTTACGTCGGACGCGGTCATAGCCTTTACGGGAGCGGATATACAGCCGAAAATAAACGGCGAATCAGCGCCGCGTTATCAAGCCGTAAAGGCGCGTAAAGGCGATGTTTTGACCACGTCTTTCGCGACGACGGGATGCAGAGCGTATCTTGCGGTTCACGGCGGCTTTTATCTAAAAAAGGTAATGGACAGCTATTCCACCAATGTCAAATGCAAAATAGGCGGATATATGGGGCGACCTCTTTTAAACGGCGATTTGCTCTATTTTAATACCGTGGAACCTAAGCTTTCGGATGAGGAAATATCTATGAGAAGAGCGGATATTCCCGAGTGTGTCGCAAGTCCCGTATTAGTGAGAGTTCTATTGGGGTTGCAAGAGGATTATTTTACTAAAAAAGGTATAGAAACGTTTTTTTCGAGCGAATATAAAGTTACGAACGATTCCGACAGAATGGGAATTAAGCTTGACGGCGAGGGCATAGAGAGTAAGAACGGAGTGGATATAATATCCGACGGCATTCCTTTAGGCGCGGTTCAGATACCCGCGTCCGGCAAGCCGATTATTATGATGGCGGACAGGCAAACGGTGGGAGGCTACGCAAAAATCGGCGCGGTTGTATCCGCCGATATTTGCGTTATGGCTCAGCTAAAGCCGGGAGATTCCTTGAGGTTTGTACAAGTTACGCTCAAGGAAGCTAAGGACTCTTATATCAAGCGGCTAAACGAGTTGGACGAATTGGAGAGAAAGGTTGAAAAAAAGAAGGGATTTTTATGGAGAAAATAAATAATTTAAAGTATGCGAATATGCAACCCAAAGAGGTAAGAAAGCTTATCCGAGACGGTAAGATAGATTGGAACACATCGGGTATGTGCTCAGGATACGCGCAGGCAAATCTTGTCATATTGCCCAAAAATTTGGCTTATGATTTTTTGCTTTTCGCTCAGCGAAACCCAAAATCCTGTCCCGTATTGGAGGTTAGCGACGCGGGCTCGAAAGCGCTTAAGCTCATAGCGGACGACGCGGATATTTCAAAGGATTTTCCGAAGTATAGAGTATACGAAAAAGGCGTATTGACGGGCGAATATGGCGACGTTAGTCGCCTATGGCGCGACGACCTTGTTTCATTTCTTATAGGTTGCAGTTTTTCGTTTGAATCGGCGCTTTTGGAAGCGGGGATTACTGTGAGGCATATAGAGGAAGGCAAAAACGTACCTATGTATACGACTGATATCGATTGCGTACCCGCGGGCGTTTTTAGCGGAAAGATGGTGGTGAGCATGAGACCCTTGCCGCGCGATCAAATAGTAAAAGCCGTTACGGTAACGGCGTCGATGCCGCGCGTACACGGCGCGCCGATACACATCGGCAATCCGTCCGCTATAGGAGTAAAGGATATAAATAAACCCGAATTTGGAGACGGCGTGACGATAAAAGAGGGCGAAACGCCGGTATTTTGGTGTTGCGGAGTAACGCCGCAATCCGTAATGATGAACTCCAAACCGGATTTTGTGATTACGCACGCGCCGGGACATATGTTCATTACCGACATAAAGAATATCGATTTGAAAGATTAATAAATTTAGAAATACAATTTTTTCGGAGAAAAATTATGAGAGCAAAATTGATAGATTTGAATTGCGATCTCGGCGAGAGCTTCGGAGCGTACGAGTTGGGCTTGGACTCCGAGGTAATTAAGTACATTACGTCGGCAAACGTCGCATGCGGCTTTCACGCTTCCGATCCTTTGGTCATGTCAAAAACGGTTGAAATGTGCAAGGCGGACAACGTCGCCGTCGGGGGGCATCCGGGATTTCCGGATCTTATGGGGTTTGGCAGACGAAATATGGATGTGTCGCCAAAGGAGGCAAAAGCTTACGTTCAATACCAGACGGGAGCCATTCTTGCTTTTTGCAAGGCGAATAACACCGTGCTTCAGCACATCAAACCGCACGGCGCGCTCTACAATATGGCGGGAAAGGACATTGCGCTTGCGCTTGCGATTTGTCAGGGGATAAGGGAAATAGACAAGGATATTATCCTTTTGGGATTATCGGGAAGCGCCATGATAACGGCGGCGGAGGAAATGGGGTTAAGGGTAGCAAAGGAGGTCTTTGCCGACCGCGGATACGAGGCGGACGGTTCTCTGGTAAAGAGAGGAAAACCCGGAGCAATGATAACCGACGAGGACGAAGCGATAGACCGCGTAATAAGAATGGTCAAGGAAGGAAAGGTAAAGGCGGTCACGGGCGAGGATATAGATATAAAAGCCGATTCGGTTTGCGTTCACGGAGACGGACCGAAAGCGCTTGAGTTTGTAAAGAAGATAAGCAAGGCTTTGACCGACAGCGGCATAGGTCTTGCAAATATAGCCGAAGTCATAAAATAGTCATTTCGAAAGAGAACCGTAAAGGTCGCTTCAAAAAACTTCCGGACTGAATTTTTTGGAGCGGCTTAAAAAGGAAAACATATGGAACGCACTTACGTAAAAATCGATTTGGACGCGATAAGAGGCAATGTCCGCTTAGCCGCCGAGAAGACGCATACAAAGGTCATGGCTATAATAAAAGCCGACGCATACGGACACGGAGCCGTCGAAGTTGCGCGCGCGCTAAAAGGGCTGGTTTGGGGCTTTGGAGTCGCCGTGCCGGAGGAAGGAATACAGTTGAGAAGAGGGG
>JAISQX010000126.1 GCA_031273965.1 Clostridiales bacterium | reverse complement strand
ATACCGCCATCTGAAGAAACATAGCTTTATGGCGCAGTCGCTAGGAATAGCGAAGGAAAATATTTTTGTACCCGAAGCGGGTTCCACCGTTATAGTCCAACGCGGCGCACTCAAGCCCGGACCGAATGTGCAGGCGGGAAATATTTACGTGGACGGTTATGCGACGGGCGATATGGACAGTCTCGTATTAAAGGACAGACAGCATCTTGCCGAGGACGGATTCATAATAGTGATTTTAAATCTGCTTGCCTTAGCGCCGGGAAACGAGGACGGTTTTTTCTCCGGAATAGACGTCATAACGCGCGGCTTTCATAGCACCGACGGCTTTGTTCAGGAGGTCAGAGATGTGATAAAAAGCGCTTTGTCACAGTTTGATTTTGATAAATGCGACGATATCGCCGTTATCAAGACGATTATAAGAAAAGCGTTGAGAAAATATATTTTTAATAAATATAAGCAAAATCCCATGATTATGCCGATAGTCTTGGATAATAACGCTTAATAGGGATGGCGAAAAGCTTTATGGAAAAATTCTGCAAAAATTTTTTATAACGCCTGTCAAAATCTTAATTATGCGCAAATGTAAGGAGAGGGATATCAAAATGGCTAAACCTTTGGTCGCGGTAATAGGCAGACCCAATGTGGGAAAATCGACTTTTTTTAACAGAATTGCGGGAAGACGCATAGCCATAGTCGAAGACCGCCCCGGAATTACACGCGACAGACTTTACATGGATGTCGATTGGTGCGGTTGCGCTTTTACTATGATCGACACGGGCGGTTTGGAAGTCAAGCGAGACGACGAGATGTGGGGGCATATAAGACGGCATGTGGAATTTGCCGTCGAAAGCGCCGATTTGGTGCTTTTTTTGACGGACGGAAAAAGCGGGCTAATGCACGAGGATTACGATATCGCGGACTTTATAAGAAAGACAAAGAAGCCGTATATATTAGTCGTAAATAAAATAGACCATAAGGGAAAAGAGGATGTTTTGTACGATTTTTATGCGTTGGGCTTGGGCGAACCGTTTGCCGTTTCCGCTGAACAAGGAATGGGCATAGGTGATTTGCTAGATGAAATAACAAAGAAAATAGGAGATAAAACTTCGGAAACACAGGATACCGAGCGCGTAAAAATTGCGGTCATCGGTCGTCCGAACGCGGGTAAAAGCTCCGCGGTAAATAGGCTTTTGGGCTTTGAAAGGGTGATAGTAAGCGATATAGCCGGCACGACGAGGGATGCGATAGATACGGACTTTGAATACGGAGGAATAAGCTGCACGCTTGTCGACACCGCGGGAATACGCAAAAAAAAGAATGTCGGGGAGGACGTTGAATATTATAGCGTTCTAAGGGCTTTTGAGGCGGTGAGACGCGCCGATATAGTTTTGATAATAATAGACGCGTCGGAGGAGATATCCGAGCAGGACGTAAGACTTGCGGGGTACGTGCATGAGCATGGCAAGCCGTCTGTAATTTTAATGAACAAATGGGACAAGATAGAGAAGGATACTTTTACAGTCAATAAATTCAACCTAAAACTAAAAGAAGACCTCAAATTCATGGATTACTTTGTGCCGATATACGTTTCGGCGCTTAGCGGGCAGAGAATGAAAAACGTAATGCCTGAGCTTATGCGCGTATATGAAAATTCAAAGAAACGCGTGACGACGGGCGTTTTGAACGACATTATAAGAGAAGCCGTATCGGTAAACGAACCGCCGACAAAAAACGGTAAGCGGCTCAAGATTTTTTATGCGACGGAAGCTATGATACTTCCGCCGACGTTTGTTTTTTTTGTCAACGACGCGACGCTTTTACATTTTTCTTATAAGCGTTATCTGGAGAACTGTTTGAGATCGGCGACGGATTTTTCCGGGACGCCGATAAAGCTTGAGTTTCGGCAAGCCGAAAAACAAACGCTTTAGTTTAAATTGTAAAAAATTTACCGGCATAATTTTTTTTTGCGGGAATAGTATTACAGAAAGAGCCTCTATTTGTAATACCGTAGACGATAGATTTTTTTAAAGTACGTTGTTTTTCGCTTTAATTAAACAATTTACCTCAAAAATCGACAGCCGTTAGCGCAGAAAGTTGCTAAAAAAAGTATACTTACGGCGGTTGAATTGTGTATAATATTTTCACAGGAGCGGACGCAAACCTGCGTTTTTTTTTAGACGCACTAAGGGAGCGTTAGCGAATGACGTGAAAAAAGCAAGGAGGTAGAAGAGCATGGATATTTCTGGAGAGATACTTGAAGCGGCGGTTGAGCGGCTGAAGAGCGCCGGCGTAAGTATGGCTACGACAAAAATCGACGGGAATTTTTTTAGCGCCGTCGACGCGGCGCTTGACAACGGAAATGTCTACAGGATCTTGGTAGTCAAATGTAACAAAGAACAAAATTTGGTCGTTTAATCGGGTTGGAGTTTTGTAAAAAGCCTTGTTACCTTTGCGAGAGTTCTTCGCAAAGATAACAATAGGGCTTTTTTGTATTTTTTTAAGTAAAAAATAAAAATTTTTTGAACTTTTTTTTAATTAGGTATTGAAATTTGTCTCAATTTGTGTTATAGTAGTCCGCAAGAGGAATTGTTGCCGATTTTTTTAACTATAATTATAAAGAACGTTTTTGAAGCCGGCGGCAAAAGTCTATTCGGTATTACAAATTTTAAAAGGCGGGATTTTATTATGACTGATTTTCAAACAAAAGCAATTAGAAATATTGCGCTCATCGGACACGGCGGCGAGGGTAAAACGACTCTTGCCGAAGCAATTTTATTTAACGCCAAAAGTATAGACAGACCCGGGCGCGTGGAGGACGGCAACACGGTAATGGATTTTGATCCGGAGGAAATATCCAGAAAAATGTCCATAAGCCTTTCCGCGGCATACGCGGTTTATCGCGACGTAAAAATAAATATTCTTGACATACCCGGTTTCTTTGACTTTGAAGGTGAAAAAGCGTCGGCTATGCATGTGGCGGGATCCGCCGTTATAGTCACCGCGGCGTCCGGTCAGATGACCGTAGGCACCGAGACGGCTTTGGATTTGTGTTACGAAAAGAAAATGCCGGCGATAATCTTTGTAAGCAATATAAACAAAGAAAATTCGGACTTTCACAATACCGTAAAAACTATAAAGGAACGTTTTACCCATGTCGAAATAATGGAATTACCCATAATGAAAGACGGTAAAATGATAGGGTACATAGACATTCCGACACAAAAGGCATATGGCAACGACGGTGCGGAAAGAGATTTGCCTATAGATATGAAAGAAGAAGCCGCGGCGCTTTACAATGAATTTATTGAAACGATAGCCGAAAGCTCTGACGAGCTTATTGAAAAATTCTTTGCTGGAGAGCCGTTCAGCGAGGACGAGATAAAAAACGGCACCAAAGAGAGCATAAGAAGCGGGCGCATGGTTCCGGTGTTTGCCGGATGTTCGGTAAAAAATATCGGGGTTCTCGGTCTTATGGATAAAATCGTAGACGTGTTCCCGTCGCCGGACGAGCGCAAAATTACGACGGCAAAAACCGAAGACGGAGACATTGTCGTAAAATGCGACGTGAACGAGCCTTTTTCCGCACAGGTATTCAAGACCGCAGTCGATCCGTTCGTCGGGAAGCTGCTCTATTTCAAAGTGCTTTCCGGAAAAATTTCGGCAAGCAAAACGATTTATAACGCAAATTCCAATACTTATGAAAAGGTGGGAACGTTGTACGTTCCAAAGGGTAAAAAACAAGAGTCCGTCGAATCGTTGAACGCGGGAGATATAGGGGCAGTGGCAAAATTTGTCGCGACCAATATAGGCGATACCCTTTGCGACACGCAGAGGAAGCTTACTTTTATGCCGATAGAATTCCCTTCGCCTATGATCTCTTTGGCTGTCACAAGCGCTAAACAGGGCGAGGAGGAAAAGGTCATTATGGGGCTTACGCGTTTCTTAGAAGAGGACAGCACGATAAAGATCAATAAGAACTCCGAAACGGGCGACGTGGAGCTTTTTGGTATAGGCGAAAAGCAATTGGAAATCATTTGCCGCAAATTAAAAAATAAATTCGGAGTCGAGGCTAAGCTGTCAAATCCAAAAATACCCTACAGGGAAACGATAAAAAAGACCGTAAAAGTACAGGGTAAACATAAGAAGCAATCGGGCGGACACGGTCAATACGGAGATTGTTGGATACGTTTCGAGCCGTATCCCGATGGAGATTTTGCATTTGCCGAGGAGGTTGTCGGCGGTTCGGTGCCAAAGCAGTATCATCCCGCCGTCGAAAAAGGTCTGCGCGAATGTCTTTTGAACGGAGTGCTTGCCGGATATCCAGTGGTAAACATCAAAGCCGTTCTGTACGACGGAAGCTATCACGACGTCGATTCGTCCGAAATGGCGTTTAAAATAGCCGCGCATAACGCTTTCAAAGACGGGTGCGCGCAAGCCAATCCCGTCATACTCGAACCTATCTTAAAGGTTGAGGTTACAATTCCCGACAGCTATATGGGCGACATTATAAGCGATATGAATAAGCGGCGCGGCAGAATACAAGGCACGGATATCGTAAAAGGCAAGCAGGTTATTACGGCGGAGGTTCCGCAGCACGAGTTGTTTAAATATGCGACGGACTTAAGGTCGATTACGCAGGGACGCGGGAGATTTACGGCTTCATTCGAGCGTTATGACGAGGCGCCGTCCGCGATAGCTCAAAAAATTATAGAAGAAGCGAAAAAGAGCGCGGAAGCATAATACCACACTTCGCAATAAGGGACCTACATTAAAAAATGCGGGTTCCTTATATTTTGCGCGAGATTTAAGCGTATGTACAATCCTGATTCAGGATAGGAAAGACTAATTAATTTGTTGCGCCCGACCGGTTTGCCTATTTTGTCGAAGTATTATAAAAAACAAAGTAATTTATAATACCATGATTATTTTTACCGATATAAATACAAAAAAATACCGCAAATTGCTTTATTTATTTTCTTCTATAAGGTATAATCTATTGAGTAAAACATATTCATGCATGGTTTAAAAAAAGGAGATTTTGTATTATGTCAGTACTTATGGACGACATTATCCAAAAAGCTAAAGCGCAAAAGAAGACGATAGTTTTG
>JAISQX010000122.1 GCA_031273965.1 Clostridiales bacterium | reverse complement strand
AAATACCGCAAAAAACCGCGCAAAACTCCGCCTCCGACCGCAAGCAAAGCTATCGCCGTATAGGATAGAGCTATACTCTCTCCGAGAAATTTTGCAACGCCCAAAGCTCCTAATACCGTTACGCCCATAGCGCACAAAAATCCCGCGCTGCCGTTAATGACCGCAAGCGCCATAACATACGCTAAGCTTCCCAAAAGCGACGCGAGCGCCGCCATAATTTTTAACGCGCTTCTACGCATATAAACAAACTCCTTTCTTTACAAATGACCAAGACCCTGCCTTAACCGCCGCCTTTCAAAATAAGCCTCTTCAGGCAATCTCTCTTCAAAAATCCTTAAATACTTTGGCGCACGCCATAAACGCCGTCTTACGCATATGATAAAACAAACCGAAAAACAAAATCGATTCATAACGACGCTTCCAAATTCTTTTGAGATGTATATAACCGCGAATATTCCGTTGTCTTTTTTATCAATTCGACGTGCGTTCCGCGCTCTTTTACCTTCCCGTCTTTTATGACGTAAATCATGCCGGCGCCCTCGACGTTAGCCAATCGGTGCGATATTAAAATCACCGTCGCCGAGTTCCTTAGCGCCGTTATGTTTCGCATAATAACCGCTTCGCTCTCCGCGTCTATATTGCTTGCCGCTTCGTCGAATATATACACCCTCTTAGGCTTTAAAAGATTAACGGCGAGAGCCAATCGCTGTTTTTGTCCTCCCGAAAGATTATTCGCATCCTCGGCTATCGGCTTATCCAAACCGCCGTTCTCTTTTACAAACACATCGAGATTAACCCTATTCAAGGCATTCCAAACCTCTTCGTCGCTTGCTTTGGGCGCGGCAAGTAAAAAATTATTACGCACCGTATCGTTAAAAATATATGTATCATAGCTTACTAACGATATGTTTTTGTAAAAGATTTCGCGGGCTATCATATTAAGCGGTTTGCCGCCTATAAATATTCCTCCGGAACTCGGTCTTTTTGCTCCCGTCAAAAGCTTTACGATAGTGCTTTTGCCGGAACCGCTTTCTCCGACTATAGCGGTTAACTCTTTTTCTTTAAATACCATTCCGGCTTTTTGTATTACGTCGCTCTTATCGTCGTAACCGAATGTAACGTCCTCAAAACGGATTTCCGAAGAATCGGGAAATTCATCCCCGCCCCATTCCGGCTCCGCGACTTTTAATAACGTCAATATCTTTTTACCCGCGGCGGCTCCGTTCATTGCAATGTGAAACGCGCTCCCAAACGCTCTCAGCGGCAGAAAAAACTCCGCCGCCACTAAAACTAAAAATAAAACAAGTACGGGATTAAGACCGCCGGCAGACACAAGATTTACCGCTATCCCCGCGCCCGCGCCGCCGAACGCAACCAAGTCCATGACTGTGACGGAAAATAATTGCATGACGAGTACTTTCATAGTAATACGCCTAAATTCCTCCGCGTCCGCGTTCATTTTTTTGTTGCGCTCCGCGTCGGCGTTAAAAATCTTTAATTCTTTTAGCCCCTGCACGCTATCCAAAAAACCGTCGCCCATAGACGTGTATTTGCCCCAATATTTAGCGAAAATCTTTTTTGCATACTTCGACATCAAGATTATGGAAACCGGTATAAGCGGCACGCAAGCGAGCAATACCGCCGCCGCTTTTATGTTTATGAACGCGCAGATCGCGAACAAAATAAGCGGCGCGGACACCGCGAAAAAGAATTGAGGTAAATAACTTGTATAATACAAATCAAGTTGTTCAATACCTTCGACCGCCACCTGTGTCAAACCCGCCGCGCCCAATTCCTCCGCGCCCTTTTCATTGAGTTTCAAAAGCTTTTCGTACAAGTTTTTGCGCAAATCCTTTTTGACCGCCGCACCCAAAACGCCTTTGAACTTACCGTTCAAAATAGTCGTGATAAAACGTATGAGCGCGCCCGCAAGAATGACGCCGCCCGCTAAAAGATAGGAAGATATACCCTTCTCTCCCTTTATTATTCCGTCAAGCGCAAGGCAGACGCCCGCCGTCACGGCAATTCCGGCAAGCATTCCAAAAAGGCTCAATACCGCACAAATAAAAATATATTTTTTATTCCCGCCGAGCAGCGCGAGTAGTTCCTTGTCTATCATAAGTCCTCCTTCCCATTCCGCAACCCTTCGCAAATTTTTCGCCATTTTTTTTGACGGCGGCCGTAAAAAGCTTTCGCCCAAAGCGCGATAAGCCCCGTCGTTTTTACGGCGCCTATCGCAACCTCATCGGTATAATAAGTATTGCCGTCGGAGTGCGGCACGAGCGTGATTTTGTGGCTCCATATATTCACCCGCTTATTATGCTCCCCACTTTGGATAAGTAGGTTGTCCTTATCGATTGTTTCGATACTGACGGTATTTTCATTTTTACCGGCTCCGCTTCAACGATTGTCAAGACTCTTCCAAAGGTACAAACTCGCAATGCTTCCGTATGGCTTCCAAGATTCGGCAATCCGCGCGCGCGCTTTTTTTGACAACTCCGCGCCGTTGCCGTAAAGATTATTTACCGCCCTTGTAAGC
>JAISQX010000098.1 GCA_031273965.1 Clostridiales bacterium | reverse complement strand
AATGCCCTTGTCACAAAAAATGAGAATAAAAGGAAATTATGTTTGATAAACTTGAAGCGAAAAAAGAGAGATATGAATATTTAACGGTCGAAACCGGCAAGCCGGAAGTTATCTCCAATCAAAAAGAGTGGAAAAAGCTTATGGTAGAGAGAAGCGGTCTTGAGGACGCCGTATTTAAGTACGAGGAATACCTCAAACTCAAGAACGAGATCGAAGAGTGCGCGAATATGATAAAATCGGCGAACGGAGATGACGAGCTTATAGCGGCGGCGGAGGAAGAAAAAAGAACGCTAAACGAAAAAGTTTCAGCGACGGAAGAGGAGCTAAAACTTTTGCTTATCCCAAAAGACCCCGACGACGACAAAAACGTCATTGTCGAAATAAGAGCGGGCGCAGGAGGAGACGAAGCGGGGCTGTTCGGAACCGAGCTTGTGCGCATGTATAAGAGGTACGCCGAGCGTATGAGGTGGAAAGTCGAGGACATAGACATAAACGAGACCGAGTTAGGCGGTATTAAGGAAGCGACTTTTATGATAAGCTCAAAGGGCGCGTACAGCGCGTTAAAATACGAAAGCGGCGTACACAGAGTGCAGCGCGTTCCGGCGACTGAATCGCAGGGCAGAGTGCATACGTCTACCGTAACGGTCGCGGTGCTTCCCGAAGCTTCGGAAGTAGAAGTCGAGATAAACGAAAAGGACCTAAAAATAGACACCTATAGATCGAGCGGAGCGGGAGGGCAACACGTAAACAAGACGGAGTCGGCGATAAGAATCACGCATCTGCCGACGAATACGGTGGTTACCTGTCAAGACGAAAAATCACAGATAAAGAACCGTGAGAGGGCGATGAAGGTACTATACAGCCGTTTATATGAAATTCAGCTTCAAAACGCCGAAAAGGAGTATTCGGAAAAGCGCAAATTGCAGGTGGGGACGGGAGACAGAAGCGAAAAGATACGGACATATAATTTCCCGCAGGGACGCGTGACGGACCATAGAATAAATCTCTCGGTTTTCGCGATAGACGCGTTTATGGACGGCGACATTTCGGCAATGATAGAGGCGCTTCGTATAGCGGACAGACGTGAAAAATTACAATCATAAGGAATTGACCGTAAGGAGCGGCGCGTTGAAAAATAAATAACTGAGCCGATAGAACCTAAAAGGAGGACATATGGACGATAAAGAAAAAATGAATAGCGAAGAATTTGAAGACACGGCTAATGAATCCGAGGAAAGCATAAATGAAAACGGCGAGGCGAACCGATTTCAAAGCGTAAAGAAAAAAAATATTTTTGATAATTTGAAAGCCCGAATAAAGATTTTTGCCGAATCGTTCAAAAAGTATTATTCGAACAACAGAAAAAAAACAATAGGTATTATTTCCGCGGTGTTGCTTGTCGTGATAGCCGCGCCTATCGTAATTACGTCTCTTTTCCGCGACTCATGGCAGGAATATCTTTTGAGTATCGGCACGCAGCAGGGAGGAAGCGTCGTTCTCTATGAGAACGGCAAGGAGGCGGAAGGATTTGCCGCGGTGAGAGCGGGCGCGGTTATAAAAGTAAAAGCGGTGGCGCAAGAGCATTACGAGTTCACGGGTTGGTACGATCATACGGGAAGCGACGGGAAGTATACGTCCGCGGGAAAAGAGTTCTTTGAAAACAGCGCGAGCGAAATCGAGCATACTTTTAAGATGCCAAAAAAAGACATAATACTTGTCGCGCATTTTAAACTAATAACGCACGAATTGACTATCACCGCAATCGGCGACGGAGGCGTGGGCATAAACGGAGGCAGCATAAAATGGGAATATGCCGCCGAAGAAAAAAAACCTTATAAAAAAGCCTTTAAGGAAGGCGCCGAGATAAGACTAACCGCGACTCCGAATTATTTGCCGGGCGATGATTATAACCGGTTTGACGGTTGGTACCACGGCGGTAAGAAGCTGTCCGAAGACGCAACGTACACTTTTGATATGCCGGGAGAAAGTTACTCTATAGAAGCGCGATTTTATAGAACCTTGAACGGGGAAGAGGAGACGTCGTTTGATAAGAGTACGAATTATGCCGAAAACGAAGACTATCTGTTTCCGGTGAGCGGAGACGGAAATAGCCAAACCCCTTTTGTCTATGAGATATCGACAAAGGAACAGCTTGCGCTTATAGCTTATCTTATAAATACTACGGGAAGGTACAATCAAGAGTCGGAAATTTTTTATACTAATATAAAAGAGAAATTTGTATTGACGAAAGATATAAATCTTGAAAAAGCGCTTTGGGCGCCTATGGGAACCGCGGAATATCCGTTCAAGGGCGTTTTTGACGGCAACGGATATTACATATCGAATTTTATCGTTAAGGGAACCGACGACGAAAAAACCGGAAATGTCTACGCCGGATTTTTCGGATACGTTGATATGGCGGAGATAAGTAAATTGACCATATCGAACGCGGAGATAAGCTTGTCTTATAAAAATGCGAATGTCTACGCGGGCGCCGTCGCGGGATATTGCGCCGGAGCGAAGCTATACGATATCAAGATATTAAAGACCGCTATAGAGATAACAGCGAAGAACGCTTGCGTCGGCGGCGCATTCGGTCGCGCGCCGACTATGATATCCGGCGGGCGGCTTAGCTCTAACGGACAGATATCCGCGACGGTATCCGCCGCGGACGGCGTACTTTATATCGGCAATCTCATAGGCGCGTCGGGAGACTTCACCGACGGAGTCTTGACCGATTGCTCTTCCGACGTAAAAATAACAAAAGCCGCCGGGAAGACCGTACACAAAAACGAAAGGTACGGCTATATCGGCGGAGTAGGCTCTCTATGAACCGGACAAAGGAATGACAGATGATTTACTTTAATAAAAAGAGAAACATTTTAGAGGAACATATATACGCGCCGGAGCTTCAAGACGTAAAAGAGCCGGAGCTTTTTAGAGAAATATTTGAGTACGATAACGTGCCGAAAGTTACGTTTAACAACCGAATTGCTCCGATGAATCCTCCGGACGAAATATGGATAACGGACAGTACGTTCCGTGACGGACAACAGGCGATGTTTCCGTTCGGCGCCGATCAGATAGCTCATTTATTCGGGCTTTTGTCGAAGCTGGGAGGGTCAAAAGGTATTATAAGACAGAGCGAATTTTTTCTCTATACGGAAAAAGATAGGCTTGCGGTGAGGAAATGCCGAGAGCTTGGACTGAGATATCCCGAAATAACAAGCTGGATAAGAGCTAACGACAAGGATTTTGAGCTTGTAAAGGAGATGGGGATAAAGGAAACGGGCATACTTGTCAGTTGTTCAGATTATCATATATTCAAAAAAATGAACATGACGAGGAAGGAAGCCCTCGAAAAATATCTCGCTATAGTCAAGAAGGCTTTGGAAAAAGGAATAGTGCCGCGCTGTCACTTTGAGGATATAACCCGCGCGGACATTTACGGGTTTGTTATTCCTTTTGCAAACGCGCTTATGAGGCTGTCTAAAGAGAGCGGAATACCCATAAAGATACGAGCTTGCGACACTATGGGATACGGAATATCTCATGCGGGAAGTTCTTTTCCGAGGAGCGTTCAGGGGATAATTTACGGATTACTGCATTACGCGCAAGTGCCGTCCTCTCAGCTTGAGTGGCATGGGCATAATGATTTTTATAGGGCAGTTATAAACTCGACGACCGCTTGGCTGTACGGTTGCGCTTCTGTAAACACC
>JAISQX010000081.1 GCA_031273965.1 Clostridiales bacterium | reverse complement strand
GCTAAGGCTGCAAGAAGCGGCGACGCGAGATGTATGGATCTAATCCTTACGCGGTATAAGAGCATGGTTTTAAGATGCGCGCGGCAGTTTTTTTTGAGCGGAGGAGGAGGCGACGACCTGGTTCAGGAAGGAATGATAGGCTTGTATCGCGCGGTGCTTAGGTACGACGGAGAAAAGAACGCGACGTTTAAAAGCTTCGCGGCGCTGTGCGTCAAGCGTCAGATAATAGACGCCGTGAGGAAGAATAACAACGTTAGGAATCAAGCTTTGAATAATTACGTTTCTTTGGACGACGAAACCGATTTTTTTTCACCGTCGTTTGAGAATCCCGAAGACTTTCTGATATCCAGAGAGTCATTCGAGGAATTTAAAGAAAAGACAAAAAATTTGAGTAAACTTGAGAGCGTAATTTTTAAAAAGTATCTGGAAGGCAAAACCTATTCGGAAATATCCGCCGAGATAAAAAGCGGAGAAAAGACCGTGGATAACGCGCTTCAGAGGATAAGAAAAAAAATATCGGGATAAACGGCGAAGCTTACAAAGAAAAAGATATCGACTTTTATTTTTTTGTCAGCGGTCGTCAACCTATAACGGGGCTTACGGGTTATGCGTGAACGCCAAAATACAGAGTAACGGGAGTTTATATGGACAAGATAAAAATAATAATATTGGGCGACGGTATGGCGGATTTGCCGTATAAGATCGACGCGGAGAGTAATAAAACGACGGTTAAGACGCCGCTTGAGGAGGCAAAAACGCCGATATTCGACGCGCTTGCGCCGATGTCGGAGATAGGCTTGGTAAAAACCGTTCCGGAGGGAATGAAGCCCGGCAGCGACATAGCCAATCTGTCGGTAATGGGTTTTAACCCGTCGCGGTACTATACGGGCAGATCGCCGCTGGAAGCTATAAGCATAGGCGTAAATATGAAAGACAGCGATTTGGCGTTGCGGTGCAATCTCGTAACGCTCAACGGGGCGGAAAATTTTGACGACAAAGTTATGATAGATTATAGCGCGGACGAGATAAGCACGGATGACGCGCATACGCTTATTAACGACCTTGCGAAGCACCTCAGAGACAAGGGATATAACCTTTTAAAGGATTTTGACGACAGCGCGACGGGATTTGAAAGCTTTACGTTTTACGGCGGAGTGTCTTACCGCAATTGCCTGATAATATCCAACGGCGCGCACGGCACCGATTGTACGCCGCCGCACGATATTTCGCGAAAAAAAATAGGGCCGTATCTCCCGAAAGGCGTTTATGGGAAATGCTTTACCGAGATGATAAAGGTATCGTATGAGTTTTTGAGCGAGCACCCGGTAAATATTGGAAGAATAAAAAATTTTAAGCGACCTGCCAATAGTATTTGGCTATGGGGGCAGGGCACAAAGCCCGTGTTAGGGGATTTTTATAAACTTACGGGAAGACGAGGCGCGGTAATTTGCGCCGTAGACCTCATAAAAGGAATAGGTATTTCCGCGGGCATGAAAGTTTATGAAGTAGACGGAGCGACGGGAAACGTACATACGAACTTTAGAGGCAAAGCCGAGACGGTATTAACGGCTATAGAGGACGGTTGCGATTTTGTATATTTGCATATAGAAGCGGCGGACGAAAGCGGACACCACGGAGACCGCGGCGATAAAATACTTTCGATAGAAAAAATCGACGAGACGACCGGTTTTATAAAGAAACGTCTTGACGCGTCGGGAAAGTCTTATACGCTGATGGTTTTACCGGATCATCCGACGCCGCTTGCGACAATGACGCATTCGTCCGATCCCGTGCCTTATATGATGTTCGACAGTCAAAAGAAACTTGCTAACGGAATAGGAAAATACGATGAGAAAGCGGCGAAGCGCGGACTTTTCGTAGAGAGCGGCGAAGCGTTGTTCAAGAGGTTTCTGGACGTATGAGCGTGATTTTGGATTGGGAGACGCAAGCGTAAGCGTACGGATATTAAATGTGAAAGCTTAGAAAGGGTTGGTGAAAAAGGCATTTTAAAGATTTTCACCAAATAAAAATTTTATGACTAAACCGGCTATGTATTTTTGTGATTTTTGCGGACGAGGGTTTGAAGAGAGCAAAAATTTTTTGAAGGAACGCGAAAATCTCGGCGAAAGCGGAGACCTTTTCGTTTGTGAGGAATGCGCGGAATATTTAAAAAGACTTGACGCCGCCGACGTTTCCGCAGTCGATTATTTTATGCGGCACATAGTAAACGGCGTGACGTTAAAAAGCGCGTATCTTCGCCTTGCGAAAAGTCGGGAGTTTAAACTTGCGGAGATATCCTGTTTTGCGCGCATGAAGCCTATTCCGTCGCAGAGGCAGGACGGGAAAACGGGAATAAGGTTATCTTTTGCGAGGCAAAAGAACGCGAATCCCGACATGCTTATGCCGCCGATCATCATTGAAACGGGGTTGGCTTCCGGCGAAGCGGGGATAGCGTTCGGCAAGCCTTTTTATGATAAAAAGTGATTTTTTTAGCAAAAAGCCAAAAATAACCAAAATTTTTTTAAATACCTATTGAAATATGTCTTGCAATATGGTAAAATAAATCAATCGATATTTTTTTCGGCACAAAAAACGGATCCGGAATTGATATTCCGATGTTCAACAACGTAAAAAGGGGCTTAAGAAATGCCGTTAATTTTACCGAAAGAGGTTATTATAAAAAAGTACGCGCTTATATCCGCGGGCAAATACATCGGACAATACGGAAGGCATTGTTTGATTATCGCGGGAAAGCATTTTTTTAACGGCGAAGACGCCGATATACTATATGCGTCGCTTACCTTAAAAGGCGTGCGCTTTGAAGCGGAAGAATATCCCGGGGGCGAGCCGATTACGGACTATATAGACGAGGTTACGGAAAGCTATAGGGACAGCCGCGGAAATCCTACGGTTGACAGCGTTGTCGGGATAGGCGGCGGCAGCGTTCTTGATACGGCGAAAGCCGTTTCCGGCATGTTAAAAAACGACGGGGGTATAGAGCGCTATTTGGAGCCGTCCGGAAAAGTGCTTGAAAATACGCCTTTGCCGTTCATCGCCGTCCCGACGACCGCCGGAACGGGCGCCGAGGCGACAAAGAACGCTGTCATAAAAAATATCGAAAAAAGATATAAGAGAAGTATCCGCGACGAAAGGCTTGTCGCAAAAACCGTTATAATAGACCCGACGCTTTATGTTTGCGCGCCGGGAGAGGTAACGGCAAATTCCGGCATGGACGCCTTGACTCAGCTTATCGAAGCGTTTACGTCGGTAAGGGCGACGGATGAGACGGATGAATATTGTCGCCGCGGACTCAACCATATACAGTATCTCGCCGCGGCTTACGCCGACGGAGAGAACCTATCCGCGAGGGAGCAAACCGCGCTTGCCGCATACGAATCCGGGGTGGCGATAGCTAACAGCGGAGTCGGCGCGGTACATGCGTTAGCGTCGCCTATAGGCGCGCATACGGGACTTCCTCACGGGCTTATATGCGGGATTCTTCTCCCGTATGTTATGGAGCTTAACAAAGAACGCGCTCAAGCTAAATACGCCGAAATCGGACGGATTTTGACCGGAGCGGACGGAACGGATAAGATTATGGCGGACAAGGCGATAAAGGCGATAAAAAGCCTTGCCGAGTCTTTAAAAATTCCCGCGACGTTTAGAAACGAGCGAATAAAAACGGCGGCGGAGGCGATAGTCAAGGAATGCATAGGCGGCGGGTCTATGCTGTCGAATCCCGTACAATTTGACGAGCAAGTATGGATAAAGCTACTCTTAAAAGCCAGCAAGTAAACCGAAAAAAATAAAATCATTCGGAGATGAAAATAATGATAAAAAAAGTAAATTTTAAAAAAATGGACGCGAAGACGGCGTCGTCACTCGCGGTTTTTGTGTCGTTGCTTTTGTTGACGGCGCTGAATGTGCTTTTAAATCAAGAGTTTATAAAGCTTTCCGACAATCAAATTGACATATATTACACGCTTATCAGCCAAATATTGATTTTGGGAATAATTCCGATTTTGATTTTGTCGGGCTCAAAGATAAACGTCGTGGAGCACGCCTGCATAAAGCCTATAGAGAAGGGCAAATTGCCGACGGTGCTTTTGATAGCCGCCGCCATGATATTTGTAAATCTATTTGTGGCGGGGATAAATCAGAACATTATAAATGTATTCGGCTTTACGTCTGTAAATAGCGCGGGAATGATTCTCGACGGAGTGGATAAGCTTGCGTTGGCGTTATTTTTGAGCGCGATTTTACCGCCGTTGTTTGAGGAATTTTTGATACGCGGCGTATTCTTAGGCGCGTTTAAGGACAGACCTATGACGGGAATAGTCTTGTCCGCGTTTATGTTCGGGCTTATGCATACGAATATCGAACAGTTTATGTACGCGTTTGTCGGCGGATTGGTAATGGGCGTCGTATTTATAAAGACGGGAAGCGTATTGTCCACGTTTCTTATCCACATGTTCATCAACGCTTTTAGCGTAATTATGCAATACGGTATACAAAATCCGTCGTCGCCGCTCGGCGCTTTTTACGGGCTTGTCGATATGGTGTTTTCGTCGCCGCTCATATATTTGGCTTTAGTCGGCGTTTGCATATATTTGACGGTGAAGGGCATAAAAAAACTCGATATAAAAGAGCCTATAAATATGAATCCGCGCGATGCGGCGGCGCTTTCGGGGAGCAGCGTCGCGCTAATAGCCGGAGCGATAACGCTCGGAGTGCTTTTAACGATATTTTCTTTCATTTGGGGAATTGTGCGCTAAAAGTATGAAAATAAATATAATCGCCGTAGGCAACATAAAGGAAAAGTATTTTGCCGAAGCATTTGAGGAATATGCAAAAAGACTGACGCCTTTTTGCCGCTTGGAATGTATAGAGACGAACGAATGCGTGAATTTGAATAATCCGTCGGAAACCAAAGCGGCGGAAGGCGCGATAATTTCCGAGCGGCTAAAGACGCGAAAGGGCTTTACGATAGCGTTAGACCCTTGCGGCGAAACGCGGGACAGCGAGGGCTTCGCCAAAATCATAAGCGACGCTATGCGGAGGTCGGGAACTATAAATTTTATAATAGGCGGCTCTAACGGTTTGAGCGAGGAGATTTTGAAAAAAGCCGACAAAGCGATATCTTTTGGGAATATGACTTTTCCGCATCGCTTATTCAGAGTAATGCTTATAGAGCAGATATACAGGGCTTTTATGATAATAAACAACAGAGAATATCATAAATGACAACATATAATAGATATCTCAACAAAAAACGAGAGGAGCGCGTAACGCGCCGTTATAGAGAAATAAGCTTGAACACGCGGAAAAAATATCAAAAGTTTTGAAAGGGATTTAGGGAAAAAGTTTAAAAGATTTTTCCCTAAATTATCTTAAAAAAGGAGAAAACATATGCTAAAAAGAACGTTAAGAATACTGTCTTGCGTCATATTGCTGATAATATCCGCGTTGCTTTTTATCGGACAGCCCGATAAAGGTTTTACGTCCGATGTTTTTACCGACAAGGATTATGCGCATATCATGAAAGACAATATAACCGGCGATCCGCTTGTTACGGACATAGCCATGCTCGCGGCGCACGACGCGCTCTCGTACGGGATAACGAAAGATTCGCCTTTCGACAGCGACGGCATAAAAGGCGCGGAAGCCATCGTCGGGTTTCTGAATGATAAAGGCATAATAAACGCGGTCGGCGGAGGCGTAATAAGCAGGCTTTCCGCGGCTCAAAAATCTTCCGCATACGAGCTTCTGAAACGAGGCGCGCGTTATTTTGATTTACGCGTTGCGGAGTACAAGGGCGAATGGTATATCTGCCACGGTCCGGCAATATCCGTGAAGCTCTCGGTTTGCCTTGAGGATTTTATGCGTTTTTTGGATGAAACGGACGGGGAGCTTGTCGTTCTTGAGTTGCGTCACGTGTATTTTAAAGAATTAACTCATACCGATTTGAACGGATATATGGAAAGTTTTATATATAATGGAAAAAAACTCGTTGATTTTATACGTTTTGACGCAAAGGCGACGCCGCTTGAGGATTTGAGATACAGCGACGCGGTGAACGGCGGTTCCGGGATAGTCGTTTTGACGCCCGAGTCCTCTTATCCGACGCAAAAAAACGACGGGACCGTAGTAATAAAAGACGATACGGCGGATTGGGCTTATGGCATCCTCCCGAGAGCGGTTTGGCACAACCAAGTCGACGACGAAAAAATATTGGAAGGGATAAGAACGGAATATGAGTATTTAAAGAACAATATGAATGAATTTAAAGGGAATTTCCGCATCAATCAAGCGCAGAAGACCCCGACTTTTGCATTCGGTTCGATAGCCCAATCGCTGCTCTCTTGGTCGCTTATCGATATGGCGGACAAATTTAACGCCTCGCTTAGCGAGCAACCGGATATAAAGGATTGGCTATCCGTTATGCCCGTGTTTCAAGTGGATTATGCGGACAGTATGAAAGACGGATTTAACGATAAGATAATGGGCATAATAAACGAATATAACGGACAATTATAACCTTGCGATAGGAGATATATATGCTTTCGGATCCGAGACAAAAAAAACTTGCAAAAAATCTCGTGCGGTATTCGTGCGACTTGCAAAAGAACGAAAAAATCCTCATAGAGTTTTCCGACAGTGTGGATTTTCAATTGGTCAATCATATAATACGAGAGGTGACGGCGGTAGGCGGATATCCGTTCGTGCAGATGAGCAATGACAGGATTAAGCGTGAAATAATGCTGAATATGACGCAAGAGTTTGCGTGTCTTATGGCTAAGTATGATAAGTACAAAATGGAAGACATGGACGCGTATATCGGCATACGCGGGACAAACAACGCATACGAGTTGTCGGACGTTGATTCAAAAAAAAGGAAGATATACGACATAAATTACTCTCTTCCGGTACATCATAATATAAGGGTGGAGAAGACTAAGTGGGTGATATTGCGCTATCCGACGGAGGCTATGAGCCAGCAATCGGGAATGACGACGGAAAAATTCGAAGATTTTTACTTTAAAGTATGCAACCTTGATTACAAAAAAATGTCCGACGCAATGGACGGATTGGTAGCCCTTATGAATCGGACGGACAGAGTCCGCATAACGGCGAAAGACACCGATTTAAGCTTCTCCA
>JAISQX010000070.1 GCA_031273965.1 Clostridiales bacterium | reverse complement strand
TTTCGCTAGTGTTTTTTCAACAAAAGTTTCTCCGGCGACGCCCTTTCCCCCAAGGAAAGGGCGTCGCCTTTTGCCGCGGGAAAAACTTTTTTCAATTTACAATAAAATTATAGTGTATGCTAATAATTTTATTAAGGCTGCGGAATAATTAACCGCAGCCTCATTGTAAATTGACCGAAAACACGTATTTAATTATGCAAAAATACTTGACAATTAGGCAAGTATAACATATAATAATATCGTAATCAAGGGGGAAACATAAGTGCCGATGACGCCAAAGCAAATGGTAAAGCATTTAAAGCAAAACGGATTTGTGGAAATCAGCCAAGACGGATCTCATTTAAAGCTTGAAAATCCCGTTACTAAAAAAATAACGATCGTACCTATGCACGGTAAGGATTTAGGAATAGGTTTAGAAAATATGATACTAAAACAAGCCGGGTTAAAAAAATAATAACGCTAAAAACGCATATTATAAATAGGAGGTAAAATCATGGATACGAAAACAAAAATATATCCGGCGGTTATTGAAAAAGACGGCGACTACTATGTGGTGTCGTTTCCGGATTTGCCCGGTTGCTTTACTCAAGGCGAAACGGTCGAGGCAGCTTATATTTACGCGAAAGAGGCTTTAGCTCTTTATTTAGACGGACTGAAAAATTGCCCTGAACCGACGAATATTTTTACTATACAAAAACCTGCAGACGGTTGTGTTATGCTTGTTGAAGCGGGCGACGTGGACGGAATTGTGTATTTTAAGAACAACGAGGTTCCGCGCATAATAAATGAACGTATTCAGAAGTCCGGTTATTCAAAATACAAGGTTGCGAAAATATTAGGCGTAAGCGAAAGCTATATCAACCGTATATCAAAGGGCGAGCGTGTGCCGTCTCCCGACATGGCAAAGAGAATAGGTATGTTATTAGATTTTGATTGGCAAGTTTTTTACGCATAGCAGAGCTAACGCATGAATATAAGCGTCAAAATCGTTGAAACTTTGCTAAATTTTATAACGTAAATTACTTGCGTCGAGAGAGTGTCAATTTTTCAAGACGGCAACATTACCCCATATTTAGTGCTTTTATTTATTTAATATACAATATATAGTATTTAAAAATTAATTTTGATTTTATGAGTAAAAGAACTTTTTTTACGTTGTCGCCGTACTTCCGCCGCCCCCAAAAGCGTCGCCTTTTATCCCGTGAAAAAACTTTTTTCGCGACAAATAAAAAAAAATCGGATATAACAGTTTACATTTTTTCACGATTGATGTATACTTAAAAGCAAGATATTTTTGGTTGCGGCAATTTGACTTAATAACGATGTAGCATAGGCGCGTCTTGACTTTTGGAGGTGCGGATGAATAAAAGAAAATTGAACCTTGCCGAGAGCAACGCGAGTATAATAGCCGCGTTAATCGGAATGTTCGTCGGCGCGATAGTCCTTGTCGTGATAATAGCTTTGTATGCGATAGGGCACGAGGGAACCGATTTTAAAGTCTTGCCCGCGTATATGTATTTGGCGTTCGTTATCACGGAGGGATTTATGATTGCGGGCGTGCTCCTGTATACGGGATTTTTTAAGCGCGTCAACTTATTCCGCTTGTTTTCGTTCAAAAAAGGATTTGAAATCAAGCGCGTCGTATATTTGCCTTTTATAGCCGTCGGCGCGGTATTGCTTTTTGCGCCGATAGCCGAACTGTTTGTAAGCTTTCTTATGCTTTTTGGCTACCAACCCGCGGCGGCGGATATGTCCGCGGACGGAGTAGCGGGATTTTTTATACTTCTTGCGACGGGGGCGCTTTTGCCGGCGGTCATCGAGGAGATTGTCTTTCGCGGAGCGCTTATGAGCGGAGCAAAAAAACGCGGCGCGTTCTTTGCCGTCGTCTATACTTCGTTTATCTTTATGCTGTTTCACGGCAACCCGCAGCAGACGGTTCATCAATTCCTTCTCGGACTGGTTTTAGGGTGGATGGCGGTGACGACGGGCAATATCTCGTACGGAATAATCTTGCATTTTTTGAATAATCTCATAGCCTTTTCGCTGGTTTACGCGCCGATAGGCGAAATGCATCCGATAGCCAGAATCGCCATGTATGCCGCATGGATGCTCGTAGGCGCGCTGATACTCATACCGTCCTTAAAAGCTTTCGGCAAAAAATCCGGCGAAAGCGCGGACGGCGCGATAACTAACAAGGGTAATTTTATCAGTAGATACGCGGCGGACGTTAAGGGCGCGGTTAAGCGCGCCTATGCGTTTGTTAGCCAAAAGGGAACGTTCAAGACTATGTCGGCGGCTTTTGACCTAAGGTATGCGGAAGAGCAAGAGCCTTTGATAACGGCGCCCGGAGAGGCGATTCCCGAAGCGCCGCCCAAAGAAAAGATTTTTTCCGCCGCGGCGGTCATACTCATACTGGGTTGCGCCGCGATGTGGCTTCTTTCGCTTTTTTCGGGGGGTTGATATTCCGCGCGGGTCGCAAGCGCAAGCGGAACGGTTGGTATAATTTGATTTGTTATATTTGGACTTGACATAGGGGATATTTATCTCAACGTAAAGAATAATTTTAATAATAAGGAGATTTGGTTATGGACATGGTTCGCAAAGAAAAGGCGGGGAAGAGCGTCATGGCTTTTGTCCGAAAATTTGAAAAGCACGGGCCGCGGCTGCCCGGAAGCGAAGAAGAACAAAAGGCGGCGGACGCTCTCGTAAAAGAGATTAAGTTACAGACGGGCGCGGACGCAAAAAAAGAGGAGTTTGTCATACATCCAAACTCTGGCGTCGGCGCGATACCGTATCTCGGCTACCTGTCGTATGTCGCGCTTGCTTTTTATTTTTTGACGTTCGTCGAAGCGTTGGACGCGGCGTTCGGAATAATCGCGCTCGTACTTATGACATGTATGTGGGTTTTTGCCGTTTCGCACGTGTTCAGATATCGCACCTGGTTTGATTTTCTTTTTAAAAAATCAAAATCAAACAACGTCGTAGCCGAATTACCCGCGAGAAGCGGACGCCACGAATATACGATAATTTATTCCGGACATATCGATACAAGTTGGAATTGGAATTTGGCGGCGTACGGAAACCCCGCTAAAATGATACCGCTAATAGCCGCCGGGATTGTTTCGACTCTGACTTTTGCGGTTTTTACGTACATAAAGGTTTTTGCGGGATTTCACCTTGAAGATTATTCGATTATGGTCATAGCGCCCGCCATATGCGGAGTTTTCTTCTTTCCGCTTTGCATTTTTCTTTCGCACAAAAAAGAAAAGGCTTCGCCCGGCGCTATGGATAACCTCACGGGAATAGGTCTCGCGCTTGAGACTTTTAAATATTACAAAGAGAACCCCTCGGCGCTCCCCGACAACGTCAGGATAGTGTTCGCGGGAATGGGCAGCGAAGAGGCGGGCTTGCGCGGCTCTTTCGCTTACGTAAAGGAGCATTTTGGTAAGGAAGGCGACGATATGTTGATACCGGAAAAAACCTATGTGGTCAACATCGATTCCATAGCCGACGAAGGCTTTTTTGAGGTGGTGCAAGGCGATATTTGGCAAACGACACGGTTTGACAAAGAGATGTGCGACATGGCGTTTGACGCTATGACGGAAGCCGGTCTTTCACCGAAGCGCATATACAACCCCATAGGCGGTTGCGATTCGACGCCTTTTCACAAAAAAGGCATAAAGACCGTGACGCTCGCCGCGCAAAATCCCGTGGCTACCAAGTATTATCATACCTTTAACGACGTGTCCGCGCGTTTTGACGAAAGCGTCGTCGCCGACGGCTTTGAGGTGATATTGAGATTTACGGATAAAATCATCGCTTCACGGAAAGGCGCATAGGCAAGAGAGTCGAAAACGACTTAATTCTCTTAAGGGGATAATCCCGTATGGTTTGAAAAACAAAGAGAATTGTGTTTATTTTTGGCAAGATACACAATATATCGGATAAAATTTGTAACGGCGGAGCGCTTCCGCCGTTATTTTTATAAAGCTATTGCTTTTTTTTTGTCGATGTTTTATAATATATACAGCAGAATATAGATACATGGTACGGATGAAATAGGTATGATTGTCAACATGGAGCTTTACAGAGTCTTTTATACCGTCGCAAAATGCGGGTCGCTTACGGGCGCGGCGCGGGAGCTTTTTATATCCCAACCCGCCGTCAGTCAGTCGATTAAACTCTTAGAACAGCAGATTGGCGGAATGCTCTTTATACGTACCAGCAAAGGTATGGAGCTCACATATGAGGGCAGAATAATATACGGGTATATCGAACAGGCGCAGGAGCTTATAGATACGGCGGAGCACAAGTTTAATCAGCTAAAGGACCTGGAGTTCGGTTCTTTTACGATAGGCGCTAACGACACGCTGTGTAAAAATTATCTCTTGAAGTATATATGCGAATACAACAAGCTCTATCCCGATATCAATATTCACATAACAAACCGTACGACGGTCGATACGATAAATTTGTTAAAAACCGGAAAGGCGGACGTGGGCTTTGTCAATCTCCCGATTGACGCGCAATCTCTGGACGTAAAAGACTGCTTTGAAGTGCATGATATATTCGTGTGCGACAAAAATAATTATGAAAAGATAAGCGGCGCTCTGAATTATTTGGAATTGGCGGCGCTGCCGCTCATAGCCATAGAAAGAGCGTCGACCATAAGAATGAGTCTAGACGACTACTTCGAGAAAAAAAAGATACTTTTACAGCCGGTTTTTGAACTGTCGAGCCACGAGCTTGTGGTGGAGTTTGCAAAGGCGGGATTAGGATATGGCTGCGTCATCAAGGAATTTGTGGAAAACGACATAAAAGAAGGCAGATTGTACGAGGTTCCTCTTATAGAACCGCTTCCGACGCGAGGCATAGGGCTGATAAAATTAAAAAATACACCGATAAAATTTGCGGCGAAACGATTCGCCGAAATGGTTATAAAGAATCGTTAGGATATTTTTTTAACGGTTGAGATTGGGTAGAATATGAAAAGAGCGGCTTTGCGGCTTGCAATGTTAATCGCAATACTTACTCTTTCGCTGTTCGCGCTTACGGCGTGCGAATGGCTTTTTGACATAAAAAAAGAGCCGACTATAGAAGTGCGCTTCGTTTATAATAACGGTCAAAACGACTCGGTAATCAATATAAAATCCGGCGAAGCGGTTCCCTTGCCGTTAGCTCCCGTACTGGACGGATACGCTTTCGGCGCATGGTATGCCGACGCGAATTTTACCGAACGCTATATGGAGGGCTCCAGAGTATATTCCTCCCTAACGCTTTACGCCGGTTATGTGAGGATATATACGCTTTCGGGCGGGATATACGACTATTACGATTACGGTTTTTGTACGCCGCTTTTGAATGCGGGTACGATAAACGGTATGGGTAAATACGCCGGCGGTTCAAAAGTTGCGCTCTCTACAACTCTCGGTACCGAATACGCTTTCGCCGAGTGGTATAAGAACGGAGTGTTCTATTCGAACCAAGAAAGTATCGTCGTAACCGTATCGGGCGACGACGTGTACGACGTTAAGGTGAGAAAAACTCTTTCTTTGAGCGTCGGGTTTAAGGATATAGCCGGAGGCACTATCAAAATAAACGGAAAAACCGACAGCACCGTTTACGTCGTGGAAGGAACGAACGTCTCACTGTCGGCAAAACCGAATGCGGGCTTTACGTTCGACGGCTGGTATAAGGAAGGCAATCTTTTTACAACCGATTCGCAATTCGGATTTGAATTGCGGGACGATATGGTTTTTTACGCAAAATTTTCGTATATCGATTATACGGTGAGCGTTTTGAACGACGTTCCGGAAAAAGGGAATCTTACCGTCGTTCCGGAAAAAGCGATATATAGAGTAGGCGAAACCGTTTCTCTTAGCGTCGAGGTCGAAAGCGATTATCTTTTGGAGGGCATATATCTCAAGAATAACGGAGCATACAGGTTTTTGACGTCTGTCGCAGGCGTATCGTTCTCTATCGTCAGCCTTATAGATTTGTCCGGAGGCGCGACGGTTTTTGAATTTAAAGCCGATTATATATTTGCCGATAACGCTACCGATTGTTATGTATACGAAACGATAAACGAAGGTTCCGCGGTAAAAATCACGGGAATTACGGGGGAATTTGCATCGGGACACGTCTTTGTCCCCGCATATCTCGGAGGTCTGCCCGTAAGGCAGATTTCCGCGTCGGCTTTTTACGGGCACGGAGAGATAACGCATCTTTACCTTCCCGACACGCTTACGTCGTTTTACGGAAACGCTAATCCGTTTATGTATTGTCCGAATATCGAATATATAACCGTTGCGGCGGGGAACACGGCTTATTTTGGAGATGCGAACGGTGTGCTCTATGATAAGGCGGTTTCTAAGATAATAAGTTACCCGAGAGCCTCGATTTTGACATCTTATACGGCTCCTAACACCGTAACGCGCGTCGAGCCGCATGCTTTTGACGGAGTAAAGAACGTACAGACTGTGACGCTGGGCAGGGCGGTCGAGTATATAGGCGCTTATGCGTTTAAAAATTCCGAAGTAAAAAATATAAACGTAAACTCTTCGGCCTTGTCGTTCATCGCGGATATGTTTGCTTTTTCCGGGGCGGTTAAGTTGGAGAGCGTGAGTTTTCGCCTTACGGGCATAGGCGTTAATTATGCTTCGGAGATAAAGCAATGGGCTTTTTCGGGCTGTAAAAAGCTTGCTTCCGTTATATTCGACGGGATAAAAACTCTCAATGAAGAATTATTCTCCGATTGTCCGTCGTTGGTAAACATATCTTTGTCTTCGTCTGTAAATTCGCTTGTCGGAGACGTATTCGGCGGCGCGGCAAACCTGCAAAATATCTATGCGGCGGCGAACTCGTTGTACTTCGAAAGCGCGGAGGGCGCGCTGTACAATAAACAAAAAACGCTGATTAGAGCGGGCGAGGGCAGGATCGCCGAGATCAACGCGAAAGACGGAACTATTGCCGTCGGCGAATTTGCTTTTAAGAATTGCGCAAGGCTTATTGCGGTATATCTATGCGACAGCGTCAGAACCATAGGCGCGTCGGCTTTTTCCGGCGCGACGACGCTGAATACCATATATATGGGGTCGGGCGTCACGACGATAGGCGATTACGCATTTTATAATTGCGCGAGTCTTTTGACGATAACGCTTTCAAACACCGTCTTGACGCTCGGCGAGTATACTTTTGGTTATTGCGCGGGGTTGACCTCCATATATCTGGGGTTGAGCCTGACGCATACGAAGGCGTCCACGTTTACGGGTTGTTCGTCGCTTGCGACGATAAGCTTTCCGAATACCATATATGAAATGGGCGACAGGAACGCGAATGCCGACGGGGAGTTGCCGTTATTTATGGAATGCGACAATTTGACCGAGATAAACGTCGCTTCGGGCGGCGCCGCGGCGCGAGGGTACAGTTCGATAGACGGCGTGCTATATAAGGGCGACGACGCCGCGCGGAGCGAAATGCTTGTGCGTTGTCCCGAGGCGAAGACGGGAACAGTCTGGATAACTTCGCACAATATTTTAGTCATAGCAAATTACGCTTTTTATAAGAGCGGCGTTTCCGCCGTAAAGTTCAATTTTACCGGGGCGCCGGTTCAGCCTTTGACAAAGATAGGGTTTTACGCTTTCGCTTACGCCGAAAGTATTACGGAGATAAGCGTTCCGGGCAGCGTGCGCACCATAAGCGGCAACGCTTTTATGAATTGTAAGAGCCTTGCGAGCGTTGATTTGAGCACGGGGGTAAAGACTATAGAGAGATTTGCTTTTGCGGGGTGCAATTTGGAGGAAATAACTTTGCCGTCGAGCATAACGAAGATGTCCGGCTTTATATTCAGCGACAATCCCCGCCTCAATCGCGTTTATGTGGAGATGCAATCGGCGCCCGAGATGGTGCTGTATAATAATCGTTCATATCTCTTTGAGCGTCATAACGCGTCGTTCGTCATTTATATAAAAAAAGTCGGCGGAGCGTCCAACAAGGCGACGTTTTCATCAAAAAGCGGATGGAGCGAATATGCGTCGTTCATGACGGATTGGGATTGATTTTTTTAGTTCGGGGATAAAACCTTATAGCATACGGCATTATAACCGTAAGGATAAATAAATTTGAGGTAAAAATTATGACGGCACACATGTCAATGTATGAATTTTTGATGAGGGAAAAGCACGACAGAGAGTGGGAGGCAATCGTTTATTTTGATAAACGTATGCAGTTCGGGAAGTTTGTGGACAGGATAGACAATTTGGCGTATTATTTGCATAAGCATTCGGTGGAGCGCGGTGATAACGTCGCCATATGTCTGCCGAACATACCGCACGCTTCCATAGCTTTTTATGCGGTGAACAAATGCGGCGCCATAGGCAACGTCATACATCCGATGATAAGCGAATACGGGCTTTTGAACATTATAAAAAAGACCAAGCCCAAGTTTATTTTTTTAGCGGATATCTTTTATGAAAAGTACAAGACGGTTTTGTCCGACATAGACATAAAGGTGATAGTTTGTAAGCTTGCGGGCTTTGCTTCGTTGATAATGAAAGCGGGTATTTTTGTTAAAGGAGTAAAAGAAAAGACGCCCAAAGTGCCTTACGGTCCTAAGGTAATAAGTTTTGCTTCGACGTTAAGACGTCGCGGCGAGGTAAAGATTTGCACGGGCGGCAACGACATCGCGGCGTACTTACACAGCGGAGGAACGACGGGAGAGGCAAAAACCATCGTGCTTTCAAATTACGCCATTAACGCCGTAGCTATTAACGCGCTCACCACGTTTGATACGACGATAGACAAGGACGTGGCGTTTATGGTATTGCCGCTGTTCCACGGCTACGGGCTTGCCATAAACATGCATGCGTTCTTAAGCTTTGGATGCCGTCTTGTAATGGTTCCGAAGTTTACGGTGAAGGGCGCGGTAAGGATTATAAAAAAAGAGAAGGTATCGATAATAACCGGCGTGCCGACGATGTACGAGAAGCTTCTGAAGTCAAAGGAGTTTAGGCGGCTGAGTTGCAAAAATTTCCATTTACTTATCTGCGGCGGCGACAGTCTGAGCGCGTCGTTGAGGGAGAGCTTTGACAATCACATTCAATCCCGCGGCTCAAGGGTCAAGCTTGTCGAGGGATACGGTCTTACGGAGGTAGTCGCCGTCGCGGCGGTTAATACGGACAAAAATTACCGTACGGGCTCGGTGGGAAAGCCTTTGCACGGCGTTATGATAAAAATTGTCGGCGACGACGAAAAGGAGCTTCCGAGAGGCGAGTACGGCGAGATAAGGATAGCAAGTCAAAGCCTTATGGAAATGTATTACGACGATCCTATCACCACCGCGGAAGCGGTTATTACCGACGAGGACGGGCGGCGTTGGTTAAAGACGGGCGATTGCGGATATATGGACATAGACGGTTTCGTATTCTTCAAAGACAGGATAAAGAGGCTTATTATTATCGCGGGAGTGAACGTATTTCCGTCGGAGATAGAGGACGTGGTGTCTTTGATGCCGGAGATAAATATGTGTTGCGCGGTCGAGGGCAGGACGAAGGAAGACAAAATAATAATCAAGCTGTTTGTCGTTCTCAACGAGGGGTACAAGTACAGCTTGACGCTTGAGAACAAGATAATACAGACTTGCAAGGACAATCTTATCAAGTTTGCCGTTCCGGGCAAGGTTATATCCAAGCCGTCATTGCCGTTGACTCAGGTGGGTAAGGTCAATTATCGTCAGGTTATGCAGATGAACGACGAGGAATAAGAGGTTTTGAGATTTTTCGGGGAGAAATTTTTTAAAGAAAAACTTATCCCTTTGATGATATTTGCGTCAAGTATAAATCGGCGTCTTTTATCTTTTTTTTGTCATCTTAAAAAAATTATTATCGGATAGCGGAGGGACGATCTTTGTTAAACATACCCGTTTGTCAAAACCCCGTATCGGTTAAGCAAGCCATATCGATGAGCGCGATAGTGCTTGCGTTTATAGGCGACGCGGTGGAAACGCTTTGCGTAAGGACGGACGCGGCGTTATCGGCGGATTACAAGGTCGGCGAATTACAGCGTCGCACGGCTGAGACGGTCAACGCGCGCGCTCAATCGATAAAATCCGCGGAGCTTTTTCCCAAGCTGAACGAGGACGAGAGAGCGGTATATATGAGGGCGCGCAACGGCAGGACGCGGACGGCGGCAAAGAACGCGGAATTATCCGAATACAAAAAAGCTACGGCGTACGAAGCGGTTTTGGGATTTCTCTATATAACGGGTCAACGCGAGAGGATTTGCGCCCTTTTGGACGCGTCTCCGCGTTAGTGCGTACTCCTTCTATTCCCCCTCCCTCCCCACAAAACGGAAAGAGCGCGAAGCGCGACACTAAGGGCGGATAATGCTTAGGAGCCAAACAATCATAAAACCAAGCGTAATAAATATCGGAAGTTTTTGAAAGAGGGTATGGGAGAAAAGCTTTTTTCAAAAAGTTTTCTCCCGAATCTCTAAAACACCAAATCTCTAAAAAACAAAAAAAAAGGAGAAAAAAGACATGCGGACGGTGAGAACGCGGTTTGCGCCGAGTCCCACGGGCTTTATGCACATAGGCAACTTGAGGACGGCGTTGTACTCGTATTTATATGCAAAAAAGAGCGGCGGCTCTTTTATTTTGCGCATAGAGGACACGGACAAGGAGCGGTACGTTGAGGGCGCGGTAGACGCGATATACCGCACGCTTGAGGCTTCGGGGATAAAAGCCGACGAGGGGCCGCGCGACGGGGGGGCATACGCGCCGTATATACAGAGCGAGAGGCGCGCCGGCGGAATATACGAGCGGTACGCCGAGGAGCTTATAGCGCGGGGCGGGGCTTATTATTGCTTTTGCACAAAGGAGCGGCTTGAGGGGTTGACGGACGCTAACGGAGTGAGAACCTATGACAAGCACTGTCTAAATTTGTCAAAGGCTGAGGTGGAAGAAAACCTAAAAAAAGGCTTGCCTTACGTAATAAGGCAGAATATTCCAAAGGGTGTGGAGACGAAGTACGACGACTTGGTATTTGGGGAGATAGTCGTAGACAGCGCGGAGCTTGAGGACAATATACTTGTAAAGAGCGACGGCATGCCGACTTATAATTTTGCGAACGTCATTGACGACAGGCTTATGGGCATAACGCATGTTTTGAGGGGTTCCGAATATCTTTCCAGCACGCCCAAGTACAATCTTATGTACGACGCTTTCGGGTGGGAGCGCCCCGTGTACATACATTTGCAGGTTATTATGAGGGACGCGACGCATAAGTTGAGTAAGCGGCACGGCGACGCGAACTTTGAGGATTTTATCGCTAAGGGATATTTGCCTCAGGCGATAATCAATTATATCGCGTTATTGGGTTGGAGTCCCGGGGACAATGCGGAGAAGCTGTCTATGAGCGAGCTTATCGTGAATTTTTCAGTGGAGGGCTTGAGCAGGAGTCCTAGCATATTTGACGAGAACAAAATGCGTTGGTTAAATTCGCAGTATATAAAGGAGCTGTCCGCGGACGAGTTTAAGAGGGCGGCGCAGCCTTTTATAGAGCGGAGCAAGGCGGCGGGATACGACGCGGAGAGATTGGCGAGGCTGCTTCATACGCGCACGGAGGTTCTCTCGGATATTCCGGGCATGATAGATTTTTTGGCGGAATATTACGACGTCCCGTTTGATTACGGGCTCTTTGTCAACCAAAAACAAAAAACCGACTCGGCGGTTGCCAAGAGGATACTTGAAATATTTTTGGCGGAAGAAAAAAACACGGAGTTTACCGAGGAAGCCCTACATACGTTTTTGTTAGAGCTTGCGGAGAGGAACGGTTACAAAAAAGGTCAAGTTATGTGGTGTTTGAGAGTCGCCGTGACAAACCGCGCGGCGACTCCGGGCGGCGCGGCGGAGATGTTGGACTTGATAGGAAGAGAGGAAGTGAAAAGGCGGGTGCTCACGGTATTAAGAGGTTTTTCCGAATAAAGCGGGGAGAGCAAGGCAAAAGCGCGTTAAATAGCGCGCTTTCGCTTATTTTTTTGATTGAGCTTACTCTAATAAAAAATCTATCGCGTTGATTTTTTTTTACGCCGTTGACGGAGCGGTAAGAGTAACGGGGTGGTAACAGTCCGACAAACGCGGACATATAGGGTAAAAACTGCCGTTTGGCGATTGAGCCTGCGCTCTTTTTGCCACGACGGACGCGGTTAGGCGGAGCGAAAAAGTCAAAGCTTCGGGCTTTTCGCGCGTAAATTTTTCGTCGGGGGACAAAAAAATGAAAAAAAATTTAAAAATTTTTCAACTTTTTTTAAAAACAGTATTGACAACACGCTTATAAGGGTGTATAATAACGGTACGAATATATAAGGGAAGAGCCTTTATATTTGGGCGCGCGCGGTTTTTATGATTAGAACGGACGTGCGGGAACGGGTTACATACGTAAAAAAGCGAAAGTTTATCAAAAAATTGGAGAATAAAAAGGAGAATCGGAACAAAAAAGATTTTAAGCAATCGCCGCGGCGAGTCCTCTAAGGGAGGAACGGGCGCGCGGTGAAAAACAAAAAGTCTCGCGGCGTATCGGCTAAGGAGAAACGGATATGCGGCGAAAGAACAATAAATAAAGTGCGCCGCGCCCCGTATGGAGAAACCGGAGGACGGCGGAGAAAAAATTAAAAGCGTCGCGGTGAGACCCTAAGGAGAAACGGGCTCGGCGATGAAAAAAACTAAAACGTCGCGGCGACACCCAAAGGAGAAACGGGTTCGGCGATGGTAATAAAAAAAGCGGCGGGGCAAAGGCATCATTTGGCGTTATGACGGCGGGCGAAGCAAAAGAAAACAAAATCTAGCGAAAATATTTTTTTGGGAGAAAAGATTTATGAAACAACCGAGTGTTAAGCTAAGGTTAGTGTCTGTTTTTTTCGTATGCGTTTTTTGCATTACGGGAATTGCGTCCGTTCTTGTCGGTAAGGCAATAGACGGACTTTTTGGCGTTAAGGAAGATACCGTCTCGGCTATAGATATAGGAGAATGGGGGGAAGAGGGCGAGAGCGCGGTATCGGCGGATAACGGGTACGAATATGACATAGCCTATGCTCCGGACAGCGCGGCGGACAGCCCTATAG